>CAYXQH010000193.1:0-9245 GCA_964467425.1 uncultured Saprospiraceae bacterium | reverse complement strand
ATACGAAATGCGCTTTTTTTATTTTCTTTATTTCTTAATCTAAAGAGAACGTTACCGTAATTCCTCCTCTAGTATTCGTAATTGGAAAGGAAGCTGAAGTCTTCGGTGTTGTTTTTCCATAATCGAAGAATAGTCGGACATTCAATTTCTTATTCACATCGTAATCAACAGAAGGGGAAAACTGAATTTGTCGTAAACCTCTCGTAGGTATTGCTAAATCTCCATCTAGTAGATGGGTAATAGTAATATCATCTCGTAGCGAGAAGTTAAATTCAAAATTCAAATCACTTCCTTTATCTTGTTGTTGTGGAGTTCCGGGTGCACCTGGCTTAGCATCTTTCTTTTTCGTTCCTGGACGATTTCCTCTGCCTCGTTTTTTCTTTTTGTTACCAGTTAAGAAACCAATATTTACATCTCGCATCGTATACCCCATTCCAAAGATATATTCAGAAGTCTTTGTTTCTTGTAATTGATTATTAGTAAAACTCATTTGCAGATTTCTGGATTTTCTAAAATCCAAATCCATAGAGATTCCATTCTGCAATTCCATTTGCAATCCTAATAAAGGAGCAAATTGTTCATCTATTACAATCTGAGGAATATCAAATCGAGAAAAGAAATCACCATTAAAATCTGTACCTCCTTCTAATCCATCACTTTCTGTCACATAGGAGTTTACAGTTAGGTTCGATTTATAACCATGCGTGATTGTGAATTTAGAAAACAGGTCTTTAAACATAGGAACTTTAGACAATCCATCATAGGTCAATTGCCAATTTGGCCTTGGTGTCTCTTTAAATAGAACCTTGGTATAATCCTCTGCATCAATTTCAACCGTATTGGCATCCTTATCGGTATAAGCTGCCAGGAAAGCCGGAAGTAATACATTAATATGTTTTCCACTATAGCCTTCTCTAAAATCAGGATTATCTGGATCTGCCGGTCCGTTAGGACTTAATCTTTGGGAGATGATTGCCCGGTTTTCAGAGAACTTTTCAAACAGTGCAACGATATCATTTTTAAACAAGGTATTCATTGCAAAGTAGGTCATGGAGTAAGACCCTGCATCCCTCGGTAATACATGTGTAATATTGGTTAAACCATCTGCAAGAGTATCTTTAAAATATAAAGATTTATTTTCTGAAAGACTTCTACCAGCTTCAACTTCTAATCTAAAATCTTCAATCGGCTCAATGGAAATTTTCACATCTAAGTTTTGCGTATAGTTTTGCATTACCTGCTGATTGAGCAAGACCGTATCCACAAACCAATTATTAGCTGCACCTCTAGTTAAGTAATCGTTTGAATTATCATCGCTGGCTATATCTGGTTGTAATCCAGAAACAAAGGACCAACCTGGTGCATCAAAACCTGGCGTTTGTCCAAACCATTTGGATTCATTTTGGTAACCTGGGATAACAGTAGAAAAGTTTTCAGAATAACTTACTCGAGCTTTTCTCAATAACATCAAAGGACGGAATAATGCCCGTTCACCTGCACTTGGCTCTCTGTTCTTTTTCTTACGATCCTTTTTACCTTTCTTCCCTTTATCGTCCTTACCATCTTTCCCTTTGCCATCTTTCTTGGGATCATCCTTTCCAGTTACTCTACCTGCTTTTGAACCACCTTTATCATTCCTCTTTTTACGTTTTTTAGAATTAATTTTCTTCAGGTACTTTGACTTATTATAGAGATTTTGAAAATTAAAATCTCCATTAATTTGTCTTCTCTGTCCATTTTGAATAACATTCCCAAGATGCTCAGTATTTAATGCTGCTGCACTCCAGGAGTAATCACCTTTATAGGTAGCTTTCACATTAATCCAATCTAAGAAAGGAATCTTCTTAAACGGAAGTGTGTAATTTACATTTAAAGCATGATTATAGTTTTTGGTTCGACCGAAATCCCGAATACCATCCCACACAAAGTCTTTTTGTTGTTCCGGTGTGATAAAGACTCCATTTTCATCTATATTTTTAAGCTCATCGATGACGGCATAGTTTAATGCATTAAACGTCATCTTCAGACCTTTAGTCAAATCCCATTGCAGGTTATAATTACGATCCCAGGTAAACTGTTTATTATAAAAAGTAGTAAACTTCGGATCAACATCTGTAAATCGATAAGATGTTTTTTGCAACTGACGATTCATCGCCGTATTAAATGTAAACGAATTTGGAAGTGGATTAAAATTAAATTCACTAATCAGTTTAACAAATTTATCTTTCTTAAAAAGCTTCTTAAACGGCGTTATATATTTTGCCTGTCGACTATATTTATAATCTACCCCTCCATTATATTGTGAAATTTCATCCAATGCGATGATTGGATCATGGTGGGTGGTTTTAGTATAGGCATAATTGAAAGCAAAGTTTTCAATATTCCAAGGCATTGGCTTTTTGGCACTCTGCCCTTTTGCTCCTGTTCGCTCTTTTCGAACGTTAGTAAAGTTATATCCTTTTATCTCCGTAAAATCAATCGCTTGATCTCGAATTGAATCCCTTGCTACCGGATTAGCAATTTCAGCCAGCTTTTCCTTTAGAGGTATATCTAAATCATAGGGATCATATTCCGGAATTCTGGTTGTTTGAGAGTACTGTGCATAGAACGGAATTTTAATCCCAGACTTTTCGCCAAAGAATTTTCCAAGTTCCGCATTTCCAGCTACATCAAACTGTATGACTTCTTCCCTTGCTCGGTCATTCAATTTTTCTTCTAAGCCCCCCCAACCAATCGTGCTATAATTTCCAGATAATGTTGCTGTACCAAAATCTGCAAGCTGTGCATCTAATTTTGCAATTGCTGCAAAACCACCTCGCTCATCAAAACCACTCATCCGAAGCTCATTGATCCAAAGCTCAGCACAATGCGATACATCACTCAGATTCACCACCCCAATCATGACTCCTTTTACGTTTCCAAGGTTAGGATTTCCTTTCACTCTTAATTTTCCTTTCCGTTCGATACCACCTATTTCTACAATATCTTCAATTTCAAATGGTGTTTCAAATGCATTCGGATCGGTTGACGCATTCCGCAATTTTTTTACATTTCTAAATTGCTCAATAGCGACATCAAAATTATTCAAAGGTTGCCAAACTTCTTCTTTGTATTCATTAGACTGATCGCTGACTATCGTCAGATCCCGAGACATTGTCAAAGGAATTTCGTATTCATAGTAGTTATTATTAAAATCACTACCAATTCGCATTACTACTGCCAAATCTCCATCCTGGATTGCATCCAAGTTCGGCATGTCCGTTCCACTTGGATCTGCAGCTTCGGCATGAACAAACATTCTCAAGCGTTTATATAAACGCATATCTAAAATGATATTTTTATAAATGCTCCTAAAGCCATTTGGTGGGAGATCACAAATCTCCATAGACAGCGACTGCTCATTTTGAAGGATATCGGGGAAGGTCGTATTCGTCGATTGTTCTCGCTCAATTCCCGGAGGCAACACATAGGAAAACGGCAAACGTTCACTATTTTCTTCAATGCTTACTGCGTTTACATCAAAAATAGTATTGCTATTTGAACCGGCTATATTCTGAACAGGCGTTTCCGTTCCGTCGATAAGAATTTTTAAATCTTCTCTTTGATAACGTCGCCATTGATTTCTAACTAATTCTAATCTTGCAAACCGAAGCGTAATTTCATCCTCAAAACCATGCATATACATTCTAATAAATCGAATAGATCTAAAGTCTTGAATACTACCAACTCTAGACGTATACTGATCTAAAGGAATTTTGAATCGGTACCATGTTCGATTCCCTGAAGATATCTGATCGGTTATAAAAGGATTCGAATCAGAATCAAGATTCATATCTCCATTATCATCTCTTAATGGAATTTTATACTGATAATAAGACTCTGTCTCACTCAAGGTGTTATCTCTATTCAAGTCTTCTGTATCTGGCAAATTAGTGGATGATGTTGGTCGCCCATCAGCAGGTTCTCCTGTATTTCCTTCCGGCATATTAAAACGACGATAACGTTGAAAAACAGAAGTATTGTCATCAAAGCTACCATCTCTGAAATAAATATAATTATCATTAGAAGGGTCAGCAATGATAGAATCTCTAACAGTTGAATTAAATGAAGGATCATTAAGAGCCGCCAAGTAATAATCAAATTTAGATCGTTCTGCGTCATCACCTAAACCATCTAAGCCTACATCCTGTTGTTTACGTTCTTCGGGATCATTAACAAAAGCGTTTGTAATCTGTGGAGCTCTTGGTATATTTCCCCAACCTGTTTCGTCAACACGCACTTCCGTAGTTTCTGTAGGTAATCCATTTTCAAAAAACTTTCTGGAGTCTCGAAGAATGTCTTCTGAAATATTCCCCAGATTGACATAAAGATCTCCAGGATTATCCCCATTAGTGATGTATGGATCTAACATCCAAAATTCAAGATATTCAATATTAGCAGCTTGAAAATCGTTTGTATTTAAAGCCCGCATAATTCCTCCCCACCTTGTTTCTGGTTCAAGTAATTTACCATCATTTCTCAAACCTGCAGAATAATTAGTCCCTCCATTAGGAACATCAAAATTATACGGTCCTCTATCTTCCGGATAATAGGTCATGTCCAGGGTTTGAATAATATTACTCAAGCCCGGCTGGACCGTTACATTCGGAAATACTTCTGTTTGTGGAATTGGAGCGGTGTATGGGTTATTAGTATTTCCTCGAATACTTTGATCAATTCGATACCAATTCAGTAATGCTCTGTTGACACCTGACAAAGTGGTATCAATCAAATCAGCTTCTGGAAATAATGGGTTGTTATCTTTATCATCATTCTGAGGTACGGAAGCTAAAACCCATTGATTAGCTGGCGTCCGTAAATCAAAACTAGACGTACTTCCTTCAAAATCATCTACATAG
The DNA here is from genome assembly GCA_964467425.1 of uncultured Saprospiraceae bacterium. Classification (GTDB taxonomy): domain Bacteria; phylum Bacteroidota; class Bacteroidia; order Chitinophagales; family Saprospiraceae; genus JAHDHW01. The sequence goes on along the minus strand of CAYXQH010000193.1, from coordinate 4,347 downwards.
ACTACACCACTTCGATCCTGATTACCATCTTCGTCACGCCCTTGGTTAATCGCTCTGGCATGCCCCGGTTTTAGTACTGCTGCTTCCGCAGAAAAAGCGATACTGGATTCTTGTTTTGTGTTTATAAATGGAATGGCATCTACCGCTCTTGTCAACCAGGGTGCATCTGTGCTATAATTCAAATCCAATCCATAAATTCTGTTATTAATCGGATCATCCCCAATATTTACTTTTTGGGTAAATGGTCGTTCAAAAAGATGCAGGTAAGTACCTCCAATATTAAAGTTCTCACTTACCTCATAATCCGCTCGTACCCCGAGTAATGTTTTGGTTTGAAATCCAAAGAGGGTATTATCTTCAAAGGAGACATTGATTGGCAGCCCTGAATTCAGGATAGCATCATTTAATATTTTAACCCGGCCAATATTATAATCAACTTCATAATCACTTCCTTCTAATAGGATTTGTCCTCCTGCCCGAACCGTTACTGAATTTGGCGGGAGATTAAAAGACCCTAATGAGATTTCAGAAGATACACTTGATTTATAATTACCTCGAATGGTGAATCGATTTAACTCCTGATATTCTCTTGCACGTACGACTGTCGAATCATACAAAACAAAGTAATCATATTTTGCTTTCAATGAAGCAGAAGTAATATTATCTGCGATAGAAGAACTGAAGGGTTCTAAAACGGGGAACATAATTCGTCCGTTTCTAGGATTAATTGTTATTCCGGGAACAAAGTCAAATATACCATCAGGGCAGGGGTCTCCAAGTACATTCAGATTATCGAGATTAAACACCTGCAGTAATGGGACACCCGCTAATTCAGAATCTGGTAAAAATCGCTTTTCTCCTTTTCCTGGATCTTCATAAAAAACATCTAATTTAAAATCTTCTTGATTTACTTGAAATGCTCCAACAGAGTAAACATTTTTCATCATCAAATCCCAAGTAGGAAGATCAATTCGCTGGGTTGTACTTTTCAACATTTTTACAAAAAGAACACCCAAAGAATCCTGCTCTTGTACTTCACTCGCAAACTCTCCAACTTTATAGTTTTGACCGTTATAATCATAATCGAATGCTACCCCTAGAACCTGATCCGGTTGAAGATTAACATTAACAGAAATAAAACCTAATTCTGGGTGGAAGGTATATTCATTTGGAGAAAGCTTCCTTGCACTTACTTTCTCATAATCTCTGGATTGACGCATCTGAAAAACATTCTCCAAGATAGAAACTGCATCGTCTAGATTTCGAACTCGATCATTCCCTAGTATGGTAGTATGAAGATCATTTGCATCTGGATTAGATAAATTGCCATCTACAAATGGTCCAGAAGGGTGTCCTGGTAAACCCATTCCATTAATATCAGGGTATCTTGGTGAACCTGGCAATTGGAATTGAGGATTTTCATTAGTGATTGTCACTGATTCCCCGAGATCGGCCAGGGCAACAATATCTTTAACATTATCCGGATCATTTCGATCATTGGTAACCCAGACCTCAATTTGGTTAATTCTGAAAAGCGTACTTACTTGTGGCATATTAACCAAAGACTGCTCAAAGTTTTCTCGGTTATAATGCGTCAAAAAGAAATGTCGATTTTCGTCGTATTCATCAGCACGAACTTCAAATTCTTGAAACTGGCTTCCACCTTGGATTTGTAATTCTTGTCGACGAGACTTTTGCTGCGAGGCTAATAACGTTAGCCCTAAGTGTCCAAACTGTAAATCCGTTCGAATACCAAACAGCGATTGACTACCCTGAATCAAAGACCCTTTTAAGGGAAGGCTCACATTACCCGCTTCAATCTTCTTTACAATATCATCATCACTAAAAGCTTCACTATCATATTGCAATTTCAGTTGATTATCAAAATCGAATGTCGCTTGTGTATTATAGTTGGTGGAGAGATTTAGTTTTTCTCCGATTTTACCTGTAACGTTTAATCGAATATCCATATCAAAATCAAAACCTCCTTGTCGCTGTTGACGCAATGTCAAACTAGGATTTTCTACTTTCTGAAAATCAACTCCAAATGTAAGACCAATTTGTCCTTGTGGTTTAATTTCGACCCCGGAACCTCCAAAGAGACGATCCACCAGGTTTTTTTGAATATCTATACCATCGATGGGGTCTTTCAATCCACTACGACTCGAACTTCCATCACTATAGCCCCCGAGTTCATCAAAATAACTTTGCTCTTGTTGTTCTGCTTGCCATTCAAAGTATTCTTCAAAAGTCATGTACGTCGGAGGTCGGTAATGATCATCACCAATCATTTCAGTAATGATATAATTTCCACTTACCGGATCGTATTCAACATTTTGCTCAATGATAGAAGGATCATTAAGATCAAAGGGATTGGTGTTTGGATTATTTATAAAATCTCCTTCACGTTCTTGCAAAGGAATAGTATCCTGAGCAACAATATATTCGGAAGTATACGGATTGTCTGGTCCCGGACCACCATTAAAGCTGGCAATCGAAGAAGTTGCAAGACCAAATATCACAAACATACAGAGTAGAAAATGTCCTATTTTCATAATTTAAACATGGGAAATGTGCCCTCAAATCAATATGTATTGGTACATATTTTAGAAGACCGATTCTTTCTCAAAAAATAATTCGTGACTTTATCTAAAACAATAGCGGATAAAGCCTTGTTCTCAAAAACCGTTTTGTCAACTATCAATTATAAATGATTGTTTTTCAACATATTACAACAATCATCTTTTTTAAAAACTACATCAATAACGAGAAAAGCATAACGCTTTTATCTCGTCCGCAAACTTTAACAACTCTATCTTCTCTAATGACTTCCAAAAAAGTCAAAAAGAAACGATATTATCGTATTCCGTTTGTACGGAAAACAGGATAATAAGTTTTCAATACCGACCTTGCAAAGAATGAAGATCACCCGTTTTTAAGAGAGCTGTTTCAGCGCAAGCTTAATTAACTCTTCAATTGTCAATACTTCGGGTTGCTCGATAAGAATTTTATTGAGCACTTTTTGTACATGGATTTTGTTAAACCCTAAGGCTACTAAAGCAGATAACGCCTCATCTCTTAATGTATTGTTTTGAGGACTTACTATAACTGGATTTTCTCCAGAATCTTTTATGATCTTGTCTTTTAAATCCAGAATTATCCTTTTTGCTGTTTTTGGCCCCACACCTTTTACTTTTTTAAATGCCGGTACATTTTCACTAATAATTGCAGAACGAGCCTCTTGTGGGGTCATTGAAGAAAGCAAAATACGCGCAGTATTAGGGCCAATTCCCGATACCGAAATTAACATCACAAACATACTTCGCTCTGCTTCTTCTGCAAAACCAAACAAGGTATGACTGTCCTCTTTTACATTTAAATGTGTGAAAATTTTTACTGTCTCCAGTTTCTCAATTTTTGCATAGGTATGCAAACTGATATTGACATGGTAGCCAATATTACCTGCCTCTACGACAATATAGGTCGGACTCTTGTAAGTGATTGCTCCTTTTATATACGAAATCATTCTTTCGATTAAAAAATTCGCGACGAAGGTAATTAAAAAGGTTGAAAAGGGGAAATAAAAAGGTTTTCGGTATTAGGTTCCCGCCCGCATGACGCAGTCGGGCTGGTTTCGAGTAACCGAAACACTAAAGTCAAATACCGTTAATATTTCAAATAATACTCGAAAAACGGATTAAATCCGCCGCCTCTAAATAGGTCTTGTTTAAGGTGGTAAAACCTGTATTAGCCTTTATTTTTCCTATATTTGCCGGCAAAAACAATGAACATACTTTTAATTGGTAGTGGTGGCAGAGAACATGCCTTATCCTGGAAAATGAGCCAAAGTGATGCTTGTGATGAGCTTTTTATTCTTCCTGGAAATGCTGGAACAGCACAATGTGGTACAAATGTCGCCCACAATCTACTTGATTTCCCCTCAATCAAAGCTTTTTGTTTAGCTAATCAAATTAAAATCTGTGTTATTGGCCCCGAAGCCCCGCTTGTAGAAGGGATTTATGATTTTTTTAAAAATGATCCTGAATTGGCGGATATCAATGTGATTGGACCTTCTAAAGAAGGAGCCCGATTAGAAGGCAGTAAAGCTTATGCTAAAAAATTCATGGCAGAATTTAACATCCCAACTGCTGGTTATCAGGAGTTTACGCCAGATACCTTAGCCGAAGGAATTGCTTACATTGAGCAACAAACGCCTCCTATTGTCTTAAAAGCCGATGGATTGGCAGCAGGAAAAGGGGTTTTGATTATTGAGGATAAAGCAGAAGCTCAGACTGCATTGACCGAAATGTTAGCTGGCAAATTTGGCGCAGCCAGCGAAAAAGTAGT
>CAYXQH010000192.1:0-9290 GCA_964467425.1 uncultured Saprospiraceae bacterium | reverse complement strand
GACCATTTAATACAGTAATGTTATAACCGGTAGCTCCGATTACATCTGGCCAACTAAACTCTACCTCCGTAGTATTTGGATCACAATTAATGATTGGAGTATTTAATTCCGGGTCAACTATGACTGTTTGAGTTTCGATTTCAGAAAGACATCCATTTTCTTCTACACTCAGACTTACGTTATAAGTGCCGGCATTCCATTCCACTTCGAAAGGTCCTTGGTCTGAACCAGAGAGAATCGTTCCTCCGTTAAAGTTCCAATTATAGCTTGCATTAGAACTAGCATCTCCGGTATATGTTATAGTAGAAAAACTATTTTCGCAAATTGGAGAGTCTATTGAAAAGTCATTTTCTGGAGTTGCATGAATCGTAATTGAAAATTCAACATCATCCGAACAGCCATCAATTCCTGTCTCATCATAGGCATACAAAGTAATATCTGCATTAATGATATCGCCTGCATTATAAGAATTACCCATGCCACCAGGTTGATCAAAATAGGCCTCATTTCCAGTTAAACTAGCACCACTAATCGTAGGAAGTGTATATTCATCACATTCTATAACATTCGATATTGGATTAATTTCAGGTTGTGGCGAAATTTGTATGTCAAAACTAACTTCATCAAAACAACCTGCTAAACTTGTTTCATCATAAATATAGAGTGTTGTAGTAGATGTAATGACTGAGCCAGGAAGAAAAGAATTTCCATTTCCTCCAGCTTGATCGAAGTAAGCTTGGTTGCCAGTTAGGCTTGTTCCAGCAATTGTGGGAAGGGTATAGTTATCACAAGATTCAATATCATCTTGAGGAGATAGCTCTGGTTGATTGATGATATCAATTTCAAAACTCACCTCATCACTACAATTGCCATTATCAGAATCATCATAAATATAGAGTGTAATATCGGACGAGATAATATCACCTGTTGCATAAGTGTTTCCATTTCCTCCCGTTTGATCATAGTAAGCTTCATTGTTTGTTAAGCTTGTTCCAGCTATCGCAGGAAGTGTATATTCATTACACGCTGTCACAGAAGAAACAGCATCCAATTCAGGTTGTAGGTTAATATCAATTTGAAAACTTTCTTGGGAGTTGCAGTCATTGTTTTCATCAAAAATATAAAGTAAAATAGAGCTGCTAATTTCTTCTCCTGCGGAATACATGTTTCCAGTACCATCTACAGCATCATAGAATGCCTGATTGCCAGTAAGGTTAGTACCCGTAATAGCTGGCAGAGAATAAGGACCACATGAATTAACATCTGCTATATCACTAACAACCGGTCCTGCGTCAATACTGATATTAAAAGAAGTTTCATCTCCGCAAAGCCCGGAACCATCATCTGAATAAATATAAATCAAGGTGCCAGTATTAATAACGTCACCTGGATTAAAGGAATTTCCCATTCCACCTGGTTGATCGAAATAAGCTTCCGAACCTAATAAACTTGTTCCTTGTATTGCTGGAAAAGTATAGGAGTCACAGACTACGGTATCGTTTGGAGTTTCTAATATAGGAAAAGGAGTGATTTCAATTTCGAGACAAATGGTCGAATCACATTGAGTGAAATTATCGGTATAAGTATAACAAACATCTTTCAGTCCAGCAGTTTCTGCAGAAGGAACGATACAACCTAAACCATCTATATTCAGATCATCACTTTCCCATTCACCTCCAGTTGGAGCACCCATTAAGCAAAAAGTATTTAACCCTCCACATATTGGACCCGGATCAGTGACTATTGCAACTGGTGCAGGATTAACCGTTATTCCAATAAAAGATTCTCCAGTACATTGTGTCAAAGCATCGGTGACTGTCACCATGTAAAAATCTGAAACTTCAGCTTCGAGAGTACCTAAACCTGAACCGTAGGCGCCCCAATTATAGAGATAAAAACTCCCTGTACTATTCGTTACAGTGGCAGTAATTTCAATAGGGTAGTTCGGATCGTTTTCGCAAATCTCCGTAACATTTGGATCGGTCGTAATTTCGACGATTGGATTCGGAGAAACATAAACCGTTACAGAATCAGAAATGGTACAAAAATTAGCATCGGTTACGGTTAAATAATAAGTAGTCGTATCGCCAGGGCAAGGTTGGGGATTGGCGCCAAAAAGTCCACCTGACCATTGGTAATTATAAGGTGGAGCTCCACCAGTTGTCACTGTGTTAATATTCGTACAACCACCTGGACAAACAGGAAAAGGTGGAACAATCGTTAATGCCATATCCGGAAAAACGGTTGCCTGGTATTGAATATCTGGCCCTGCGCAGCTATTTACAACATCAACAGCGCTTACTGTATAGATCACTGTAACAGGGTCGAATGTATTATTTGTTAGGGTTTGATCTATTAAGTTTCCACAGTTAGAAGGGCAATCTGTTGCTCCAACAGTATTAGGCGTTACCGTCCAGGTATATTCTACGTCAGGGTCGAGATCACTACTTAATGGGAAAGTTGCCGTTCCATTATTACAAAAACTTTGATCGAGCGCTGGTGGCATAAAAGGAGTTGCACAGCAATTAAGGCTTAAAGGTAATGACCATTCCTGATCCGTGTAACATCCAGGAGCTGTATTTCCACCCGTTTCACCATCACCATAAGTTCTAAAAGAAATACTACAATCATCTTCATTCGGAAGATCGCAATTTGGATAGGAATTCGTAGTCATAACAAAACACACCTGCCAATTAGCTCCGTTTCCATTTGTACAAAAAGCTGGATCAATTCCATCTCCTCTTGAGCAATCTGGATCAGTATAATCTGTACACGCAGGATCTAATCCTGGGTTTAATATATACCACCACCCACCTGGCAATGGTAATCCGGGAGGATGATAGCCATTTGGAATGTCATTATAAAAAACATTAAAAAGAGGTACCCATGTCCAAGCTCCGGAATTAGTATTGTTGGTCATTGGTGCCGTTATGTTGGCTGGTTCCAGCCCCCAGTTTCCATTTGTATACGAAGACAAATCCCAGCCTTGTCCAAATGTAGGGATAAGACCATGTAGGAAATTACAATTGGTTTCAGGACCAGAATTAAAATTATTTACATTCAAACAAATCTCTACATCTTCTCCTGGTTGAAAAGGTCCGGCTAGAGGAGAGCCTAAAGAAGTAGAAACAACTTGTATATCGCTATCCGTATTACATTCTAAAAATTGGAAAGGCTCCACACAAAGTTCATATTGACCAGTGCTACCTCCAGCATCAGATACAGCAATTAAATAGTTTGCAAGTGGATAGTCTTGAGAGTTAAAAATAATTTGCGCTTGACCGCCAACGCCAGTTGCACAATCAATTTGATCTAAAGTACCACAATCTTGAAATATTGCAATTTGAGGCTGTAACAGATCATCACTGCTTATGGTGATATCGTAATAATAAGGTAGCGCACCTCCAGTAGGAGGGACTGGTGCCCAGAAATACCATGTTGTTTCATTAGGAAAATCAAAACAATCTCCTCCAGGTACTGAAGGACCAACGGAAGCTCCGGTGTTACATCCTTCTACACAACTTTGAAAAGTTGGACCCGTAAACATGATCTGTTCTGCAGTTGCACATTCTTCCTGAGAAGGGCAGGGAGCAGGGCCGTCTTCTGTAAAGCAAATAGTAAATGCACCTTGTTGAAATCCAGTGCTAATGAATTGAATAAAGAAAGTCGTATTTTCTGTTAAACCTGTCAAAATAATATCAAAGCCTCCACCTATGGCACCACAAAATTCTCCGCCGGGTACGAGATTCATTGGTGAACTACAATCCGTATCTATGGTCAAAACATTCATAGAGACTGGACCTGCTCCATCAATTCCTATATTCTGTAAATTAATTTCTAAAAAATCCATTCCTGGCCCAATAGTAACTTCATACCAAACAGAAGAACCTTGATTGTCGAAACAGCCGGGATCTGGTAGGTCAAAAGTTGCATCAACAGTAGTACCCATTACACAAGAACCATCAGGGGTAACAACCTGAGGGGTACAAGGAGAATCGTTAGGGGGTTGTGCAAAGGAATAAAAACCCAAACAAAAGCCAAATAGTAATGTGAGGCTTATTCTTCGAAGTAAATTGCCCAATTGGACATTAAGAGTAGTTAAAGGTTGCATGATTCGTTTCATTCTAGCTTTTGGACAATAATTGTCTACTTCTCCTTTGAATAGAGAACTCTTATTGGCGGGCTGTTTTGGAATAACTAAAGATATGGAAAATATTGTTACTTAGATGTTAATTAAGAGAAAGATGGATATTATCGGAAAGGATTTGTTTAAATAAGTGATTTTTTCAAACTAATGATGTTAATCAAGTTCCAGAATATACCATTCCACTTCGGTCATATCGATGTTTTCTCTACGGCCTTTTTCTTCAGGGGCGTAGTTTTTAGCCAAATAGGCTACGATTTTTTCCTCATTCTTACCTAGCTCCCAAAGGCCTTGTGTTTCTTGCATCCAATCGATCATCTGTTCCCATCCTTCCTTATTTGCTCGATTTTGAGTAATTAATTTCGCAGAATGGCAAACGGTGCAATTGGTCTTGACGAGTTCGAATCCAGGGGCATAGGCCAAACCTGACTGAAGGTGTATACCATTTTCTATTCGATCAACATCGTCATCTTCGGCTATTGCTGCGGAAGAATTATTTAGTACAACGGTTTTAGGCTTAAAGATGTCTTTGAGGTCTTTTTCAAAAGGGATATACAAGATTATTCCTGCAATGCAAAAAACCATTGCTTTAATGCAAAACATTAATCCGTCAAATGTTTTCAACCAAGCTTTTTTAATTTCTTTATCTGGATGCTCCATTTTTATAAAACTATAATCTGTAAGAGATTCTTTTAAATAACCTTAATAGCAATACGATGACAAGCATTGTTTAGATAACCTTTCGGATTCCAACCCGGCAATAACATCGGTTGGCTAATACCCTGATCATCTGTTGCTCTAGCCCAAACTTCATAGTAGCCTTCTTTTGGAAATTTAATTTTTGCAGCAAAATGTTGCCAGGCTAATCGATTCACTGGGGGTTCGAGACTGCAATTATACCAAGTCGATCCGAAGTCGATAGAGTACTGGACTTGCTTAACGGCGTAATCACCTGCCCAGGCATGTCCTCTGATTGGAAGGGTTTGATTCCGTTTTATTTGAGCTCCAGTTTTAGGATATGTAATCAAGGATTTTACAGGCATACTTTCAATGATGCACATGTCTTTGTCTTCCACCTTCGCGCCGGGAGCTACTGGATTACATGGGGTTCGGTAGGCCTGACCTTTCATTTTGGTGCCATCATGTATTTTATCTCTGACACTTATTCTTTCCAACCATTTGCCACTACAAGATGCTGGCCAGCCACCAAACACTAAACGTAATGGATAGCCATTCAGCCAAGGAATATCTTCGCCATTCATCGACCAGGCGATTAAACTTTCATCTTCAAGCGCTTTCTTTATTGGAACGCCTCTTGAAATTGGATCCTTCTTTGGATCTCCACTTAGATGCATATCTTTTCCATAATACCCAATATAAACAGCATTAGATTTTAAGCCAACGTCTTTCAAAACGTCTTTTAGTCGAACTCCTGTCCACGTTGCACAGCCAACTGCACCAGTGCTCCATTGATTACCTTTTGCCGGAGGATTGAATTCTGCTCTGCCATTTCCTCCGCATTCTAATGTCAACTGATACGTGTAATTTTTAAATGTTGACTTTAAGTCTTGAATAGTATAGGACTTCGAATTTGCAACAGCTTCTCCGTCAAAAGTTAAAGTCCAGGTTTCTTTATTGATGGTCGAACGGTTGGGAGCTAATCCATTATTTCGAACAAAAAAAACATCTCCGCCAGTGATACGATCGTCTAGAAGGTGAGGAGGAGTTTCTGCATTGATCGGTCGATCATTTAAAACGACCATATCTGGATGCTTACCAGGTAGATTAGCAAAATCGGAATGGTGTTGTAAAGCAACAGGCAGGTATCCTTTTGGTATCTTACTTGCAAATACAATATTATAGCCGATTGCGAGATTCATTGCAGTGATTGCACTTTTCCGAATAAATTTTCTTCTGTTAAGTAGAGCTTTCTTTTTCATATTTTCGAACACCTATTATTGAATATGTTAAAACTGGAATTTTCGCTTAAATTAAGTTATTTTTGTAAGAACATACCAAGAACAGCATACTATGAATTTCAAAAGAGCATATCTTATCTCTATTGCGCTTTTCTGCGCATTGTTTTTTCATTGTAATCAAAATGAGATTCCTTCTCCAAAATCCAGTCCATCGATTCAAGATATAAAGGAATATCCAAATGACCTTTTTTCTTTTCAAAGAAGTTATCCTTATCAGCGATTAGACGTTGATGCTTATGAAAGAGGGCTAAAAGAATCACTTTTACTAAAAAATCAAAGAAATACCTCTCCTGGCTTTGATGCTGCCTGGACGAATGTTGGGCCTGGAAATGCAGGAGGCAGAGTAAATACAATTGCAATTCATCCAACTGATGAAGATGTTTTTTATTTAGGTTATGCTACAGGAGGTGTGTTTAAAACGATTGATGGAGGAACAAGCTGGGATCCTATCTTTGACGATCAGCCTTTTTTGGCGATTGCAGATATTGCGTTAGATCCAAATGATGCTGAAACGATTTATGTTGGAACTGGAGATCAAAATATATCAGGCTATCCCGCTATTGGTGATGGTATTTATAAATCTATTGATGGCGGAGATAGCTGGACACATTTGGGATTAACTGATCAGCGCATTGTTTCAAAAATAATTATTGATCCGACTAATTCTAATGTCATTTATGCTGCATGTATGGGTTTGCCTTTTGAGCGGAATGATGATCGAGGATTATACAAGTCTATAGATGGAGGAGCGAATTGGGATCAGGTTTTATTTGTTAGTAATCAATCGGGGATTATTGATATGGTTATCGATCCAGATAATCCATTGGTATTATATGCTGCTAGTTGGGATCGAATACGAAACAATGAAGAATCTATTGTCTTTGGCCCTAATGCTAAAATTCATAAAACAACAGATGGAGGATCGACTTGGACTGTTTTAGATAATGGTTTGCCAAGTGGTAATCAAGGCCGGATTGGTTTAGCGATTTCAGAAAGTGATCCCGATATTTTAGTTTGCATGTATGTAGCAACGAATCAAAATCTGGAAGGGATTTACCGAACAGAAGATGCTGGAACGACATGGACGGAAGTTCCTACTGATCAGGGGACAGGAATGGGGGCAGGTGTGTTAGGAGGATTCGGTTGGTATTTTGGTCAGATCAGAATTCATCCAGTGAATGATAGCTGGCTTTATTTATTGGGCGTTCAATCTTGGTTTACTTCTAGTAACGGAATAACCTGGGCAAGCCTTACAGCTGGCAGTAATACTCAACCTCATGTTGACTATCATGATTTAGATTTTAATTTTCAGAATGATGTGTTTGTTGCCAATGATGGCGGAGCATATAAAAAGGAAAGCAATTCAAATAATTATCTGGATGTAGAAAATATCCCAGCTACTCAATTTTATAGAACAGCCTATGATCCTCATCGACCTAATAATTATTATGGAGGAACACAAGACAATGGGACACAAAGAGGCATGAGTGTAAATCCTAATTCCTGGACAAGAGTTTTAGGGGGAGATGGATTTCAAATGCGTTTTCATCCTACTGATTCAAATATTGTTTTCGCAGAAACACAGAATGGAAATATATGGAGAAGCTCGGATGGCCTAGGTAGTTTTAATGTAGCTACCACGGGATTGAATCCGAGTGATCGTAGACATTGGGATATGCAATACATTATCAGTCCACATGATCCTGATCGAATGTACACCGGGACGTACCGAGTTTATAAAAGTCAGACTTCAGGTGTACCGCAATGGCAAATAACAAGCCCGGATTTGACTGATGGAATTCTTTTTGGTTCTATTTTTCATACTATTTCGACTTTAGATGAATCCCCATTAGTGGAAGATTTATTATATGTTGGGACGACTGATGCAAATGTGTGGCGATCAGAAGATGGAGGAACGAGCTGGGATTCATTGCATGCTACTTTACCGGAACGATACATCACTTCGATTAAAGCTTCTCCGGATTTTGAAGACCATGTCTATGTCTGTGTTTCAGGATATCGTTATAATGAATTTATTCCAAGGGTTTATAAATCAACAGATCGAGGAGATACCTGGACAAGTATTAGCGGCGATTTACCTGATCTAGCAGTAAATGATATCATTATCCTGCCCAATCAAAACGATGAGATATTATTTGTGGCGACGGATGGAGGAGTCTTTGCAAGTACAAATGGCGGGACAAGTTGGGAATCTTTAGGGGTCAACATGCCATCAGTGACTGTGTATGACATGGAGTGGAATGAAATCAATAATGAATTAGTAGCTGGTACTTTTGGAAGATCTATTTATGCTTATCCCATAGATTCTCTTTTAAATAATTTAGAATCAACTTTTACTATTTCTGGACAGCTTTTGAATGAAGTTGGAATAGGAATAGATTCGGCGATCGTCAATTTGAATGGTGATGTTTCTCAAAATAATCAGTCAGATGTAAACGGTTTATATAGTTTAGCTGAAGTTCCTTTATCGGCAAGCTGTGAAGTGGAGCCAACTAAGGATATTAATATTAGAAACGGTTTTAGTACGTTTGATCTCTTGTTAATGCAGTCTCATATTTTGGTTGTTGATACGCTGGATTCACCCTATAAAATATTGGCAGGAGATTTAAATAATTCGAATAGTTTGAGCGCATTGGATATCGTTGTTGGTAGAAAGGTGTTACTGTTTATTCAGGATACTTTTGATCAAACCCCTTCGTGGAAATTTACTACTGAAGATTTTGTGTTCACGGATGCTATTGATCCTTTTGAGGATGATTATCCTACAACTATTTCATGTGCAGATATCCAAAATGGAATGAGTCCAAATTTCATAGGATGGAAAATGGGAGATGTCACAGGCAATGCTAATCCTGGAATGTTTACATCAGGAAGTGATCAGCGAGAAGATCCTTTTATTGATTTTATAATAGAAGATCAACAATTAGAACAAGGGAAAAACTATTTGATCCCTGTCTATGCCGATGATTTTGAAAAGATAACCGGAATGCAGTTTGGTTTGAAATTAAATGAAGGATTGGTTTTAAATAGTATTGAACCTGCGGGACTTTCTGATTTTAATAATTCTAATTCTGCGGACTTACGATCCGTGATATCTTGAATAATACCATAGATTCGAGTAATATTTTCACTCTTATTCAAGACTG
>CAYXQH010000191.1:0-9318 GCA_964467425.1 uncultured Saprospiraceae bacterium | reverse complement strand
AATCTGTAACGTTTATAACTGGTATTTGATAGGGGTAATAATCATGTGTCAACGGATGAGGGAAAATCAAAAGTTTAATATAATTCCCTAAAGTGTAAAGTATCGTTCCCGCTTTTTTGCCTGCTTCCAAACCAAAAAACGGATCGTTCATAATGTCTTGGCTCTCTTTACCCGTTGTAAGAAAATAACCAATAGCATTTAACCGGATTCCAAAATAAAGGACCGTTGTGAGAAGGAGTGCACCAAAAACAATTCCAATGGTAGACCATTTGCTTTTTGTAAAAAAATACAAACTCATCGGTATGATTAAGATCCAGGTGAGCCCATTTTCTTTGGCTAACACTCCTAGTAAATAAGCTACACAAGCTCCTATCAATAAAAATATATTTTTGGAATGGACATATTTTAGGACACAATACAACGATATAATGGCAAAGAGTAAGGCTAATATTTCATCTCGTCCTTTGATATTAGCAACCACTTCAGTATGAATAGGATGTAGTATAAATAAAAAAGAAGCAATAAATGGAAGGCTTAAAAACCATTTGTTCTTTTCCAAAGGTGGAATCAAAATTAACAACAGCCTATAAAGCATCAAACCAGTTAAAGCATACAGTAAAATATTTATTAAATGTCCAACTGTTGAGTTTAGTCCAAAAAACTCATATTCAATTGCAAAGGTGGCTATCGAAAGCGGTCTGTACCTTCCTCCTGGTAACATTTCTGTCCTATCCCCAAGGTATCCTTTAAAACTATCTGTAGTAAATATTTTTTTGAGTCCTTTTATCCCTTCTTTCGTATAATTATTCTCTACGATTACCATTTTATCATCCAGGACATGCTCATAGCTTACGCTCGATATATACAACAATACCGAAGCCAATATTAGAAGCAAAATAGGAATCAAATTAGTTTTCCAGAAATTATCGGGAGATAGACTTATTTCTTGGACTGCCTTTGGAATCTTCTTCGCAGGTTTTCTTTTCTGATTGGCTTTCTTTTGTTTTTTAGACATAATCGATCAAATAAATTATACTTTTTCACAATATGAACAAATCTAAAAAGATTTACAAAAAATATCTGATTATAATGATTCCAAAGCTTTCTAGTTAAAAATAGAACAGACTGGAAGAGAACTATTAGTTTGTCATATAAAGAAATATTTCGTTTACAGATAATTATCTAACTTTGCCCATCTAAACATCATTATCGCTTTAAAATGAATCAGTATAAATCTTGTTTTTTCATCTTTAGTTTTATCATAGTCTTTTCTAGCTATAGTTTCGCTCAATTTAATTTTGGCGTTGGCTATTCTATTGGCTTTTTAAATCCAGAAACAGATAGAAACATCACTAACACGTTTAATACTGATCGCCCCTGGTTAGAAGATTCTTTAGAACCAATTAAAAATATTCAAGGCCTCCACCTTGGTTTAAGGTATCGATTGGAATTTGTTGCATTAGACTTCACCTGGCGAAATCGTTTTCGCACTAAAAGAGCGGAAGGTATTGATCCAAGCACAGATGCTAACTTCAGACGCAATGTAACTCATATTCACCAAAGTTACTCTCTTGGCATTGAGACTTTCATTGGAGATTTTAATTTTGGTAATTTTAGTTACGGTGGCAGTATTGACTTTGAACGTTTTTTAATCCGAACAGAAGTGACAGGTATTGATGGCGATTTTTCTATTTTAAAAAAAACAGGGCTTGGAAGCCACTTTTTTGTTGCCTTTAATCTAGATGCTGGCCCTACTCTTGATTTTAGTATCCGTCCCTATATTCAAATCCCCTGGCAACAGTATAATATTGCTGCTTATGACGCAGAGCTAAATGGAAACACAAGTACCGCTGCTATTGATGAAAACTACATGAACATTGGAATCATGTTTATTTTTTTTAATGGTAGTAAATGGTAAATTCTTTGCTCCATTATTGTAACAAAGCTAGCTTGGTTTGCAGAGCTATTTTCCAAAAGACAACTATAAAAAAGCAGCTCCCTATGGAAGCTGCTTTGACAAAAAGGAACTTTACTGCCTGCCCGAGGTCGAGCAAGCGGAATTCGACTAAATTTTATTCGATTTGAAATCGTTATTTCTTAATGAGCACCATTCGTTTACTAACTCTATGTGTTTTCGTTTTAATCGTATAAAAATAAATACCAGGGCCATTTAAATCCTGCTTCGTCACTTCTAGTTCATTATACCCTGCCACTGCATTCAGCTCGATTAGTTTAATAACCTTTCCTGAAACATCCTGAACAGTAAAAGTCAATGGTGTTTCTTCTGGAAGATTAAAACTTATTAGTGTCTCATCCGCAAATGGATTTGGTTGATTTGGATAGATTTCAAATCGATTGACTTCTTGCGATAAACCGTTGAACAGTAATTCTACACCAAGAACTTCAGAATCCAATGTGTAGGCTTCTGCTCTCGTGTAATTGGATGATACAGAGATCACCTCGCTCCACTTCACTTGCGTTGTCGCTTCAAAAACGAGACTAAATAATATACTTTCAGGTGCCAATGATTCAGCAGTGTTTCTAAGATTCCAACTCGTTGTAAGCACTCCTTCGTTCAATTTACTCAATCCAAAATTATTCAAGTCTAAACCGGAAAGTGCTCCTGGTATTATATTGTTGAAATTTAATTTTTCTTTATCAAAATTAATCGTAAACTGATAGCCACTTATCGAGTTGATATCTGCTGCTGTAAAATCCATTTGATACATTCGTCCAGGATTCAACAGTTCATCTTCTACCTGAAAGATTAAAGGATCTTCCATATTTCTATCGTCTCCCCCTCCTGCAAAATTCGAAGTAATCGCATTCCCATTTAAATCTCCGGTTTTGATAGCAATAAAACTTCCATCTATATTCTGCCCCAAATTGGTTGTTTCAAAAACTTCAGGAAAAGGATTAGCAAATGGATTAGTAGGGTCAGGAAAAACAAAATCTGCATCAACAAATCTCCAGGAGGTATTCGAATTAAACGTCTCATCTATTTGTAAGATCACTCGTCTCAATAAAACCATGTCGAAAGTAGAAATAGAACCACTTTTATTTACATCGGCTGCGATCATTTTATAAGGAGAGTTTAATGCCTGAATAGCTAAAATGTGCTTATTCATTAAAACCAAATCCAAGGTAGAAACACCATTTAACGGATCGACATCTTTCTCTGGTTGAATAGTATAATCATAGCCAGTAGGTAAAGAAGGAAAACTGTAGCCTCCATCGACACCAGTCATTTCAGCATCAGGAATTCCTGGTGCATTTCCATCGATATGAATCATAACGGATTCCAACATTTCACCCGCTTCATTTTCTATATTCCCTGCAATCTGTACATCACCTTGATCTGGGCAGTCCGCCATGTTATCCTGAACAATTACATAAGTGGAGCAATAATCCCAATTTCCAAAGATATCCCCTACCCAAAGATCAACTGTTTGTGTACCAACTTGATTACAGTTAAAGACCACAGAATTAAATCCTGGAGGGGGAGGCAGTGTTTGATTAGGTCCTTCTGAAGGCGAAGCTATACGCAGTTCTGCTATTCCACAATTATCGAAGCTCCCCAAATCAAATGCTTCCGCAGAAACTTCTATACTATTCGTGTTCGGCATTAAATCAACCGCTAATCCATTGATACAATATGGTGTCGGATTTTTACAATCTGCAATAACAAAAAGGTATTCACAAGTATTTACATTTCCACAACCATCTTCTACAATCCATTTAATTTTATGTGTACCTAATTCATAAGATCCGCTCGCATCATTTCCATCATTTGAAATATCAAATGTTCCATTATTTCCAAGGTCAATTTTATAATTAAAATTTAGATCTGCTGCTGCAGTACAATCATCCATAGCACTTGCCGTCAATGTTACTGGCGCTTCTGCACAATCGTTTTCATAACTACAAAAGCTTGTATTATCACAATCTGAAGTAAATGTTGGTGCTTCTGTATTCAGCACTTTTATAATTTGATTGTAAGTCCATTCTCCATACCCTGTTGCTGGATCATATTGACATTCGTCATGAATTTTCCAAACTCGAATAATTTTCAAACATGCTGGTTCCGTAATCGGCAATTCTATATCTTCATAGGTCATTGCAACTAAATCACAACCGTCTTCAAAAATCTGCGGTTCACCGGTCACTGAAGGATCCGTATTTGCTGTACAGTTACTGGTTTCATAATCACAAGGCCAAATTACTCCGTCGTTTGGGTTGGCATTATTACATTCTGTATCGGAAATATAAAACGGCGCATTATTAACGATATATATTTTTTGAACGCAAGAGGCAGTTCGCCCTCCTGGATCGGTTGCAGTCCATATTCTATTTATGATTCCTCCTCCGCAATTATCAACACCTCCCTGATCAATATGCGTCAACTCATAACCACAATTGTCGCTCGCTATAGCTTCACCTGTAAGACTTAAATCATTATAATCATCCCAACAATTTAAAATTTTATCTGAAGGACATTGGATCGCCGGATTTAGATTATCTTCGACTAGTACTTCTACCATACAAGAATTCGTATTCCCGGCAGCATCTGTTACCCGTAGTTCTACCATTACGACATCGGTCACATCACAGCAATAAAAAGGAACGTAATCTCCAAAAGGTGTTCCATCAAAACCCGGACATTGTGGAGCATCCATTCGTCTTACCTGAAAAGTAAGTCCACTACAATTGTCATAACTTCCATCATCAAAAACCAAAGCGGGAACCAGTGTTGGTTCATCAATCGTTAGTGCTACCGTATGTGTAGTTTCACAGATTGCAACCGGAGGAATCAAATCCTCCACCGTAACCATTATCGTACAACTTGAGGGATTTCCACAATCGTCAGTGACCGTATACGTAACCATATGCAAGCCAACGGGGAGATTAAATAAAACACCATTTGATAATTGCCCTGCGGATACAACAATTGTTGTGGTCGTGGAATTAGAACAAGCATCTGAAATTTGTGGCTGTGGAAGAAAAACAGAACCTACACAACTATTTTGAGCTGTAGAGATTTCTATATTATCCGGGCAAATTAAAACCGGACCTTCTACATCCCTTACTTTTATTGTTTGTGTTGCTGACATTGAATTTCCTGAATCACACCAATCATATACCACCCAACTTCGGATAATATCATACGACCCTTCACAAATTTGAATTTCCTGATCTGTATAACTCGAACTAAAATTACAAGTGTTGGTAATATCCTGACCATTAATTGTTGGCCAGCCAGTATGATCCGGATGCGTGTTTGGATTATCTGAACATATCAGTGCATCTTCTTCTAAATCATCAAGATTGGGCGGAAATATTAAAAGTGAAAAATCTGGTCGAACAATCGTTATGATTTGCTGACAAGTCGCTGAGTTTCCACTCGCATCCTCCACTGTCCAGGTTCGGGTGATTATTCCATCAGCACAACCGCCACCAGTCTCTTCATCTTCAAAACTTGGAAACAATCCATTATCGCAATTATCAGAAGAAGCAGGAAATCCAATTGAATTAGGACTTGAATCTTCCAAACAAGTAATCGTCATATCCTCGCATATAATTTGAGGAGGAAGATAATCTTTAGCAACAATACGTCCCCAACAAGTATTCCCAATATTGGGCTCTGTTATCATAACAAAAAGCGTATCTCCAATATCCTGACTTGTTAAAACAGGACTAGTAGGCAAAGGCATGGTCATATCCATATCATAGAAAATATCCACGATATAAGTATCATAGCATCCGTAAGGTCCACCCTCCAAAATATCATCCGCCCCTACTATTGCTTCACATCCTTGATCTAGTGAAACCTGTACGACGCCACCATTACAGGTAAGAGAAGTAATAGGATTTGGATATTCCTGAACAACAATATCAAAGGAGCAACTCGCATTGCTGCTTCCATCTGTTGCCTGGTATTCGATAGTTGTTGTACCGATTGGAAAAGCGTCTCCTGAGTTTAAACCAGTATTATCTATACGAATAATGGAAGCACCGCAAGCATCTTCTGCTATTGGATCATCGAAGCTATACAAAGCAGCACATTCCCCTGCATCCAGGTTTATAGTAATATCTAATGGACAATTATTTAAAACCGGTGCTGTTATATCTACTACTGTTACTGTTGCAGTACAAAAGTTTGTAAAGCCTAATTCATCGATAACGGTTAGCGTTACTGTATTCGGTCCAATCTCTGCGCAAGTAAAGGAATTGACATTGATTTGATAATCTGCAATTGAGCAATACCCGGCTGCACTTCCATTATCAATATCATCAGGCGTAATCATTCCTAAACCATTGGCATCAAGAACAAGTGTGAAATCCTGACAGGATGCCGTAGGAGAAGGCTGTTGATTTATATCATTTAAAACAACACCACTACCTCCAGTAATATTAATTAAGCCAGCACCTCCAATTTGATAAACAATACCATTATTCACAAAGGAACAAATACTAACACAAACTATTGGATTAGCTGAAAACTGTCGAAAAGTAGCACATGAACTATTGACCACATCACCAGAAGTATTATTAAAGGTAGCTCCAAAATTATTCGTAAATAGATCATTATTCGTCAGTGTTCCTATATTGATAAACATCCCTGCATTGTCAACTGTACTATTATTTGTAAATGTACCATCGTTATTTATAGTTCCATTCGAATTGTTTTGGATAAAGTCATCATTGGTAATAATGCCACCAGCGTTATTATTAATTTGTCCACTATTTACAATTGAACTATTATTATTGAGTGCTCCCCCATTTAGATTGTTAAAAACACCATTAACTCCTTGTGAGAGTGGTCCGTTGTTATTAAAAATGCCAGCATTATCTATGACATTGCAATTAGCAATATTACCTTCATTATTGAATGTTCCGTCATTAGTAATCGTAGCAAAGTTATTAATTGCCGCACCTGGACTATTATCAAAAACTGCTCCTGCAGCATTTTCTAAAACACCTGTACCATTACTTTGAATAGTTCCATCATTTATAAATTGATTATTATTAATGATGCCTCCATTATTATTGATAAATTGACCAGCTCCGTTTGTGAACAGGGCATTATTGATCATAACACCACTCCCAAAATTAGTAATCAATGATGCATTCGTAACATTTGCATTCATTGTAATCGTAGAAAAATTTTGAAGCGTGAAATCTATAGTTAAGGCATTCGAAATAGTAGGATCATTCGGGGCTCCTGCTAATACCGTTGTAAGGACACCTGTTGTTGGTACACCATTGTTCCAATTGCCAGCATTATTCCAATCCGTATTAACTGCGCCGGTCCAATTAGTTTGACCGAAAGACGAAAAAGCAACCATCATACAGATGATTACTGCGTACAATAATTTCATGTTTTTTGTTTTATATACACCAAACGGTATATTTCAATAACCATTCATTGAATACCAATAAATGGGGACATTGAATCCATTAAGTTTTTTATTGTAGAAATCGGTGATGTGTAAGAATGGAAAAGGAATAACGGATGTGATAAGTTAGGTCAAAAATTGTAAAATTAGTTCCTTTTCTCGATTGTAAGGTTTAAGATTTGGATTACGTTCCTAATTGCTAAAAAGTCCTCAAAGATTCTCCGAAAAGAATGCAATACAAAGATACGTATAATATAAGCTATACGCGTACCTAAAAATAGGTATTTTAAATATTATAAAATAAAATCTATGTTAGAAAGGTGGGTAAAAAACAAAAGTTGCCAGATCAATTCCTGTAAAGGCATATTTGGCAACTTTTAATAACGAACTTACTGACTCATAAATCGAGTAAAACAAGTTTTACTCAAGCTAAAGTTATTCGATTTTAAAGACATATATTGAGAAAAGAGTACATCCTGCTATATATGGTGGATCAAATGCAAAAAAGCCGTGATAAAAATTATCACGGCTTTTTTGAAGATTATAAGAAGCTATTCTTATTTCACTGAAAGCTGGATCGTTTTATATTTACCCTCTTCCGTTTCAATGTATAATTGATATAATCCTCGTACTTTTGGAAGCTTCACAGGATGGACTGTATTACCACTTAAAAAGTTAACTATTTCTGTACTAATACGTTTTCCAACGCTATCAAATAATTTAATCTTCAAGACTTGCTGCTCGCTGATATTAAATGATAAATTGGCGATGCCTCCCGCTCTAGCCGGGTTTGGATATACCGTCACATCAATATTAGCATCCACTTCAAATGTTGAGTTAATCTGATCAACTTGATAAGTAAAAATCGTCGAACAATTATTAGCATCTGTTATTTCTACGGTATATGTGCCGATTGACAGATTAGAAATATCCTCTGTGGTCATTCCATTACTCCAATTAAATGTGTAAGGTGCCATTCCACCGGTTACCGTTAAATCAATCGAGCCATCTCCACTACCTGTATCATCTGAAATCTCATCTGTTGTATTGATTTCAGTTAAGACTGTTAAATTGAGATTTACTATACTATCACAACCATTCGTAGTTGTCATCATGTCCGTATAAGTCCCCGATTGTGAATAGGTATTTGTTCCTACTGTGAATGAAGTTCCTGAGCAAATCGTTTCGTTTAACGTTAAGTCATAAACCGGAGTAACATCCAGATTTAATGTATACTCAATACTACATCCTGCACCTGAAACAATTGTTTCTGTATAGGTTCCAGAATCGGTATAAACGCCCGTTCCAAAAGAATACGATTCTCCCTGGCATATAGATGCATTTTGAACTGCCGTTGCTGGTTCAACAATCAAGGTTAAATTAACTGTACTATCTCCACATCCACTAACTGATGTCAAGATTACCGGATAATCTCCACTCGTCGAAAAGGTAGTAGTACCAACAGTATAGGTTTCACCTTCACAAATAGTAACATCCAAATCTGTTGACGTTGCATGCACTGTCAGGTCAAGTATAATAGTACTATCACAGCCGTTCGCTGTTGGGAACGTAGCCGTGTAGGTCCCTGTTTCAGTATATACATTTGTACCCAAAGTATAAGATTGACCTTCGCATATTTCCTCTACTTCGTTTATTGTTGGAGCATTCAATACATTTAAGTTCAGTGTAACATCGCTATCACAACCGGCACCACTTGGAAGTATAAAATTATATGTTCCAGCATCGGTAAAACTATTCGTACCAATTGTAAATACTTCACCATCACAAATCACTTCATTCATAACGACCTCTGGTTCTACAACTGTAAGGTTTAGTGTGATAATACTATCACATCCTGTGGTGGTGGTAAAAGATTCAACAAAGGTTCCAGTTGCAATGTAGTTTTGTGTTCCAAGAACAT
>CAYXQH010000190.1:0-9339 GCA_964467425.1 uncultured Saprospiraceae bacterium | reverse complement strand
ATTTCAAAAGAGAAAGAGCATTTAGAGCAAAAACTTAAAAATGCTAAAGGCGAAGACGATGGGAATATGGATGAAATGCTTTCAAAGCTAAGCAAAGAAGTGGTTATATTGAAAAAAGAAAACAAGTTGCTTAAGAAAAAGCATCCAGCAAAAAAACTCAAAGAACTTTCCGCTAAATCAAGTAAAGAAGAAGTTTTAATCCGTATTAAAAACAGGACGAAGCAATTAGATCTAAGTAGAATTGGAAAAGCGGATACGCGTACAAAAGATGACCTGAAGAAATTAAAAGGATTAGGTACGCTTATAGAGCAGAAGTTTAAAGCCATAGGAATCAACACCTACTATCAAATGGCTAATTTAAACGAATATGATCAAAAGCTATTAAATTTTTTCCTTGAACTTCCACAAGGGAAAATCGAAAGTGAAAAATGGGTGTTACAGGCTAGAAATATTCTAGGAGTTCAAGCTGGCAAAGAAAAATTAGCTAAAGTAACAGCCACTATTGAAAAAATAAATTTTGACAGGATTGGAGCTGCCAGTCCTTCACAAAAAGATAATTTGACGTCGATTATCGGCATTGGACCTTTTATAGAACAAAAACTCAATGCAATCGGTATTTTTCGTTTAGAGCAGTTAGCTCGCCTTTCAGACGATGATATTGATGAAATCAACGGCATCATGGAATTAGCTCCCGACCACATCAAAAACGATGACTGGGTCGGACAAGCTAGAAGAATGAAGTAGAAGTAGTATCAGTTTCAAAAACCCCAACATCGCAAGATGGATGGGGTTTTTACTTTTCCCCCACCCCATTTTTAAGGTTTGGTTTAAAGAAATATCTCTTTCGTCTATAAAACTGAAACAATATTGCTTTTTCGAGCATTTACTTATTTTGTCTTTTAAACGAACCTTTCAAAAGATCTAGCGAAGAACCTAAAATTTCTTAATCCTAATTGGTTATTCCTAAAGGGCAATTCTCTATATTTGCGTCGAATTTTAGAACAACCAATAAAAATAAAAGAATGAAGTACGATTTAATAGTTGTAGGAAGTGGACCTGGAGGCTATCCAGCTGCTATCAGAGCTGCCCAGTTGGGTATGAATGTAGCGATTGTAGAACGAGAAAGCCTTGGTGGAATTTGCCTAAACTGGGGATGTATCCCAACAAAAGCCTTATTAAAAAGTGCCCAGGTGTTTGAATACATTAGCCATGCGGAAGATTATGGAATCAAAGTAGGGTCTGCAAAAGCAGATTTCGGTGCTATGATCAGTCGAAGTCGAGGTGTTGCAGAAGGCATGAGTAAGGGGGTTACTTTTTTGTTGAAGAAAAACAAAATCACTGTGATCATGGGAACCGGGAAACTGGCCCGAGGGAAAAAAGTAGAGGTAACAGATAAAGATGGCAAAGCAACGATGTACGAAGCTAATAATATTATCGTTGCAACAGGGGGAAGATCTAGAGAATTACCAAACCTGCCTGTCGATGGTAAAAAAATCATTGGTTATCGAAAAGCAATGACCTTAGAAAAACTACCGAAGTCTATGGTAGTCGTAGGTGCAGGTGCTATCGGTGTAGAGTTTGCCTATTTTTATAATGCACTTGGAACCAAAGTGACTGTCGTTGAATTTATGGAGCAGGGATTAGTGCCAAGAGAAGATAAAGATGTTTCTAAAGAATTAACCAAAGTGTTCAAAAAGGCAGGTGTTGTTGTGCAAGCAAATACCTCTGTTGAAAAAGTGGACACGAAAGGCAAAGGCTGTACTGTTACAACTAAAAACAGAAAAACTGGAAAAGAAGAAACCATCAAATGCGATGTTGTTTTATCAGCTGTTGGCGTTGCTCCAAATACAGAGAACATTGGTCTGGAAACCTTAGGTATTAAAACAGAACGAGGCTTGATCAATGTGGATGAATTTTACCAAACAAATGTTCCGGGTATTTATGCACTTGGCGATGTTATCGCTACGCAGGCATTAGCACATGTTGCTACTGCTGAAGGAATAACTTGTGTTGAAAAAATCGCAGGTCATAATCCAGAGCCAATTGATTATAACAATATTCCGGGTTGTACTTATTGCAGTCCAGAGATCGCTTCTGTTGGTTATACTGAGCAAGGCGCAAAAGATGCTGGCTATGATATTAAAGTCGGTAAATTTCCTTTTTCTGCTTCTGGAAAAGCAAGTGCTGCTGGAGCAAAGAGTGGTTTTGTAAAAGTAATCTTTGATGCGAAATACGGCGAATGGTTAGGAGCGCATATGATTGGATATAATGTAACAGAGATGATCGCAGAGGTTGTTGCTGCTCGTAAATTAGAAACAACTGGCCACGAGATTATAAAAGCGATTCATCCACATCCAACGATGAGTGAAGCAGTGATGGAAGCTACTGCAGCTGCCTATGGCGAGGTGATTCATTTGTAAAAGAAAAATTATTATAAAAAAAGTCCAGATGGAATACATTCCGTCTGGACTTTTTTTTATTATTAAAGACCTCTTAATTTTTTTCTATAAAAGATTTCAAGGCTTCCAGATCACTATTAAAAACATCAAAGTCATTTTTTTCTCCATTTATCTGGTAGCTACTTGTTTTTTGCCAAAAGGTCCACCCTTTCTCTTTCCAGGTCGCAGGTATTTTAGGTTCCTCTTCCTGTGTATAATATGCCATCCACAATGGAAATTTTGAAAAAGCTCTGTCCGTTAAATATTTATTGGCGGTATAAATATCCGTATAGATAATTGGATTTCTAGGCGATTGCACTTTAATGCCTTCCAACATAGCAAGCAAGTTGTCTCTAACCTCTTCAACGGTCTGACTCGGATCTATTCCTCCACTTTCAAAATCAACAATAGGTGCTATATCCGTCACTTTTAAATCTTCGATAGCACTCAAAAAGTGTTGCGTTTGTAGTAAAGGATCATCCTGACTTCTAAAAAAATGATAAGCTCCTCGAATAAACCCTTTTTCAGGTATGGTTTTCCAATTTTTTTTAAAATATGGATCTGTATAAGTTATACCTTCGGTGGCTTTACAAATCACAAAAGTCAGGTCATCTTTTTTGCTATCCAGCATATTGATTTCATCTCCTTGAAATTTTGAAACATCTATACCGTATGCAGGTTTTACCTCTTTCTTAATAGCTTGATCTATTTTTTCTTTTTGATCATTAATTGTTTCTGTTGCCGCATCTTTTATGTCGTCTATTTTTTGATTGGCGGTATCTTGCACACTTGATTCACAAGCAAAAAACAAACAGGCAAGAACAGTTAATAATGTGATTGTTTTTTTCATCATTTTATATTGTTTAAAAAGGCATTAAAAATTTCCGGATAAAGCTAACGATTCCCTTTTGTGCTTTTCCTTTCGCATCTGCATCAATGAGCACAGGATCAGTCCCTTGTCTTTTTAAATAAATCCCACTTAAGAAAACATCCATGACATTCAACTCACTTTCTACATGGAACTTAGTATTTTTTTGCCAGGCTATGATCCGACTTGCTGGAATACTGGCACTCGCTTTTTCTTCTTCTCCCATGATTGGTTTACCTTCCGTCATTAAAACCAATTTCCCTGGACCTTTAGCCACTGTAAAAATAGTTTTCCCCATTAGAAGTGAAGTCAATCGCAAACTGACAATCGCAGACAATTTAATTCCTTCACTCATTCCAACAAATCGCTTAAAATCAAAAATCACGACTTCTCCATCCTGAATATCCCATTCTACAAATTCATTACCACCCATCGCTCTGAAATACACATCTCCTTCCCGATCCTTCATCACTACTTTATTCATCGCATATGCCCGAGCACTAATTCTACCGACAATTGCTTTCGACCATTGAGGAATCGTGAACTTTGGTGCTCTACCACTGGGTTCAAAAACTCTGGATATATAAAAGTTTTCATTCCGGGCAGCAGGGATCGTATAGCTATGACTGCACCGACTTTGAGCCCCTACTGGCATAGAAGCACCTTCATCCAAAAGCGTGATATATGCTTCATTTTCAGCAGTAAAGGCTACCCTGGCAAAGACATAAAGGAAGCTTTTTAAAATAAGAAACAACAGAATTAAATTAGAAATGATATTGATAAACAAGATAGTTTTGAAGGACACCATCATCGACGTATAGATCCCTGATTTTAAATTATCTGCACGGAGATTAATCTGTTCTATCGTCATCATTTGCAAAGAATCCAGGCTTCCAACTTTTCCTTGCATGGCATATATTTCTGTCATGAATTTCCGTTCCTGTTCATCTCTACCATCTAAAAAAGCATCATTCAGACCTTCTTTGGTTATATCTTTTACGGTACATTTAATCTTCCAAATGGGACAGTTTTCTAATTTAAATTTTTCAGAGACATCCGGAAGATCTTTAGGTATACTTTTTTCAAAAGCTGCGTTTGCAGTTTTAGGGAAGTCTTCAATCTTTTTAGATGATTTTTTAAAAACATCATTGGTTTTTAGAATAATCCCCATCTTCATTTCATCAATCAAAGTATCTAGAGACAATTGTAAATCTTTTTCAAATTGATCTCTTTTATACTTTTTTTCTTCATCTGTCGACACCACAAACGAATGCGTATAAAGGGCATCCATCGAGGCTTTATGCATTTTACTAGAAAGGATTTCTCCAGGAATAATAAAGATCAACATCGGCGACCAATACAAAAACGTTTTCAAAACCAATCGTAAGGTTTTAGAAAGACCAAGTTTAGAAAGTATTAGTACATTCTGAAGAATCGCAAGGTATATAAAACGCATTAAAACAGTAAACACCACAAAGAGCGTCAGCACCTGCCAACCAAGCAAAACAAATACAAGCAAACAAAATACTGCAAAGGCTTTTGAACGAATATTCCAATTAAAAATAAAATAAAAAAATGCCAGCTTATGCCCTACTGCCTGAACAATATCAATCGAAGTCGTCAATGCTTCGCTTCCTGCTTTTAGTTTTGATAAAAATAAAAATACAATCACAGGAATAAGCGATGGGATTAGACCAATCAAGTCAATCTTCTTCTTTTTGAAAAAAACTATAAAAATACCAATAGGCAAAAGAATTAAGGGAAGGTAATAAATGATGGACCGATAGCCTTCAATTGGATTGGAGTCGAATAAATCTAAAATAGAATTTCCTAAAAATGAAAACAGGGAGTAATCTGCAATTACAGGTAATAGGCCAATCAAAACGATCGCCATAAATAATTGATCTGTAAAATGTGCCAGGCGACTTTTCTTTAAGTCTGACTGAGTTTCCATCATTGGGGTTAAGACTAAATATTGTTTACATTGGTATTTTCAATAGGAAAGTTAAGCATTGTTATTAGCAAATTATAATCCTTCCATAGAAAAGACTTTTAGCTCCTCTGCCACTCGATTAAACATTCCTGAATATAGTGTTCAGTATCATCTTTTAAATCTGGTAATGGAAGCATAGCTTCAATCGTCAGAATCGAAGACACTTTTCGAATTTGCTTTGCGAGTAATCGAACAAACAAAGGGCTATAAAAATCAATATACTGCGGTTTATAAGCATCTGAAGAAGATTTCGTCTCTGCCGACATATTTTCTTTTGCTATTTTAATAAACACTTTTTGAGGAATGTGCAGCGACATACGCCATTCATTGACCCTTGAAAAATAGGTAGCCTGGCTTTCCGATTTTTCTTTAAGTGGCAATTGCATTTTGTGGATTTCCCAAGAGGGTCTTCGGATAGTCAGATGTTTTCCAACCGTAACTTTTGGTCTATAGACTATACCATCATCCTCCTTTTTAGCAATGCCGTTTTCAAGCAAAGCATTTAACAAATCTGGCCCAGAAAGTGGAGGTGCAAAACAAGCAAGCAATTGATACAGCGGACTTCGATTCTGAATCGCTTCAAAACCAAAATCGAAAACCATTATTCTTTTCTCTTTTTGATTGTCAAAAAGATAGGGTGTTTCATTTTCATCATCCATTCTAATCTCTAGATTGCTGATCGAAATCTGCTGAGCTAATGGCAAATTATTTTGGCTACCGGGCATTTGTATTTCGTAAGCTATTAAGGAAGGGTGAATATTTGGATTATAAACTGAAGCGTCAACCAACTCTGCCCAAAGTTTTGATGTACTCATCCGAGTATTATTCATTTTTATAGCTTGTTCCGCTTCTTTTGGGAATAAATGTAAAAATCGACCAAACATTTTACCATGACCCATAAAAACAGAATCCATATAGGCTTTAGTTTGACTTGATGCTTTGTAGATATGTGCTAAGGTTCCTTTCGATTGATAGGTATTAGATGAAGTGTTTTCTTTTATTTCAAATTCAGCTAAACCTAAATGGAAATGATTAGGAGATTCCCAAGAACCTTTTTCCAGTAAGCTTTTATAAAAAGATTCTTGCCTGGATTTAATTCTTGCTTTTTGTTCACTCGACTCTACTGATGTCTCTTTAAAATAATCATGATAAAAAGTCAGCAGGTCTACCTTTCGAGACGGATAGTTATTTTTAAAAAAATGAACTACTTTGGACTTTTTAGAATTATAATAAAAAGGCTGCATCAATTGAGTAAGCTGTTCCAGTTCCATTGCAATCGCTTCAAAATCACTCTTGCTAAATTTCGTAGAAACAGGCTGACTTACATCTTCATAAAAAATCTGCTCCGGAATTAAATTGAACTTGGTTCTAAATATTTTTTTCATTTGATCAGACCTTGCATCTTGTTCTAAGTCTTTTAATTGCGTTGCTTCTAAAAGCTCATTGGTCGTTTTTTTCAAAAAAGAAAATGTAGTTTCCAATACCTGCCCTCTTTCCATTATATCTCCTAGTTCAAATTGGCGCATTGCCTTATTGATTTGCAGAATAGTCTCCTTTAGTTTTTGCTGCAAAGGATCCTTTTCCGCATCCAGGAGTGCTTGAAGCTTGATTAGCCATTCGGGATCAAGACCAGAGAATGGCCAATCCCATTCGATCAATCCATAATCGATAAGTTGTAAAAGGTGATTTTGTATTTCGTTTAAATCAGCATCAACATGCTCCAAAATCATTTGCAAAAATGATTCAAATGTAAAAGCAGATTTAGCATCCTTTAACTGGTCGACTATGAAATCGATTAGAGGATTTCGATCCAGTTTTTGAATAGATTCAATATTTCTGGTATTCAAAAGCAAAACCCATTCGTCTGCGGTGGCAGTCAGTGAAGCATTTAAGCGAATGGTTAATTTTTTAAAGAAAGGAGGATGGTGGATCAATACATCCCTAAATATTTGAAACATCGTATTATTCAAACGAACTTTACGTTGGTCATAACTTTCGAGCTTTCCATTTAAATCGAACAAGCCTAATTTCGTCAAAGAGCTAAACGGAGAAGTTTTAGCGCTGGTCCTGCTTAAGAATTGCAATAAGGTATGTTCTGTTTGTAACAGCTTTTTATTAACCGTGCTCTTTTTCTCTTCCTGGTAATATTCAAAACGCTTTAAAAAAGAATGACTGGTTAATTGCAGCCCTTTTGCAAAATCATCTGAAAAATTGGTGTTTTGCAAAATCGTTCGAGTTCTATTTTCTTCAAGTACGTAGTTATCTTTAAAAGTTAAATTAGCTTTTTCAAAAGCTTCTACATCAAGCTTATATTTTTTCACTTGCTCTAAGACTTTATAAAAAGAAACTTTTGCTGACCCCGTATAATCAAACGATTTGATTTTAATTTTTCGTCGATTAAAAATTGCTCTTTTTAAAATCTTTAAATAAAATTTCGCAGGATAATCGTCAATAGAACGGATAAGGTTTTCTAAGTCTTGTAAGATTTGATCTCGCTTATCTTTGTGATCTTCAATAGCTTGAAAATGCCGTTGTAAGTTTTCTTTATTCAACCAGGTCAAGTCTTCGAGTTGGTTATAGGCTAGGCCACCAATTCGGACTAAAACTAAAGGGAATAATTTGAAAGCCATACCTTGAGGCATCTATGTGTTTTTATAGAAAGGGAATCAATCTTATATAAAAGCTTGAATTTAATAATTAAAAACGTTTTCGAATAATCGGGAGATGATTCGTTTTTCTTTTGTCTTGATTTCTGCAGTTCCTTGCATCCCTTGTCTAAATTCGATTTCTTTGCCTTTATTGGTAAGCAAGCCATTCGTCAAATCTACTTCCACTTTATAGGTGTTATTATCTTGCGGAAATTCTGATTTGCTTTTGACCTTTCCGATGATGGCTCCAAATTCAAAAAATGGATAGTTATCTATTTTAATAATCACTTCTTGCCCATCTTCTACGGCTGCTGATCCAGCCTGTGGCAGGTCTACTTTGCCAAACATATCTCCTACCTCTCCTGGCGGAATAATTTGCAAAATCTTTGTTCCTTCTTCAACGGTTTGATTTTCATTATCATACTCTTCATTAAAAAACACCTGTCCACTAATTGGAGCAAAAACCAGATGATCCTTTTTCCATGTTTTTATTTTCGCTTTGAGTACATTAATATTTTCTTGAATTTTAAAAACTGAATTAGAGCGATCTTCTCCTCCTTCTTGTTTTATTTCTGCTATATCTTTTCGCAGGCTATTAATCTGAAGTTGGCTTTCTTTGATTTTAGTTCTCAAATCACTGGAATCTTTTCTTGCCTCGTCTAACCTTCTGGAAGCATCTTTCAAATCTTTTAAAAAGGTTTTTAAATCTTCCTTATCCGTTGATGCTTTAACTGCTGCATTATATTTGTTTTGTTCACTTATAAATTCATTCTTGTAGGTTCTCAAACGATTACTCAAATCAACCCCATTCAACTCACGATTTGTAGAAACTATATCTGCTTGGACATCTTTAATTTTTCGCAATAAGCGATTAACACTTTTTTGATCATTATTAGAAACAGCCCCATAAATAAAAACATCAAAATTTGCTAAGAATTCTGCATAGTTCTCTTCCAATTTACCGAGGTTTAAATTCCTTTTTGGGGTGAAATTTTCAATATCTGCATTCGACAATTCTCCAGAAAAATAGGCGAGATCGGCTTCCAGTGTATCAATATCAAAAAGATTAGCACCGCTAGAATATACCAGCAATAAGTCCCCTTCTTCGACATGCTCATGGTCTATTATTTTCACTACTTCCAACAATCCGTTCTTTTCAGCAATGAGATCAACAGGTGGATTTGGAGCAGTAATCACTAAATCAGCTTTGATATAATCCGGGTATTTCACGAAATAAGCTAAAGCTCCCATAGCTAGAAAAGCGAGCCAGGCGATCATCGTTCCATTTCGAACCAACCAACGCGGAGGTGTCCCCAGGACTTCCTGAAGTTCTTCGCTATAGTTTTTTATTTCTTCGTGCCGTTCCATGAATAAAAACTAGTAAGTAATTAA
>CAYXQH010000189.1:6271-9425 GCA_964467425.1 uncultured Saprospiraceae bacterium | reverse complement strand
GACAAAAAATATTAGTCAGTCATACCATAAAATCGTAGGTCATGACACAAACAAAATCATAAACTATTGACAATCAATTATTTAAGATTCAACAAACTTTAGATTGGTTTTATAAAAAAATGCTATAAACAAAGAAAATCTGGCTAAAAAGGGCTTGGCTTTTTATCAGAAAAGAGCAAAGAAAGTCTAGGGCAAAAATGAATCAAGGAGCTTAGAAAGGAGGTAAAATCTGGAACTAGTACAAGGTGTTTTTTAGCTTAAGAAAAGAACATAAACCAAGGCTTACCAGATGTAGTAAGCCCTAGTTTGTCCATCATAGGTGAGTAACTCTCGGTTAAAATGGTTTTAGTTATAGCTTGATATAGTTTAACAAATTCAAAATTATTTGAGCGGATAGAGACATCGTTAGTCCGTTAGGATCTTTTTCTTTATTCACTTCTACAAAATCCACCCCGATAATTTTTTTATTTTCCAATCCTATTTTTTTGAATAGCTGGAGCATTTCCTCGAAGCTAAAGCCTCCTGGCAATGGGGTTGCTGTACCTGGAGCGATACAAGGATCCAAAACATCAATATCAAAAGTGATGTAGTAATATTCATCATCAGGAATTTCCAAAGGTTTATCATGCTTTAAAACATCCTTAATCTGATCTGACCAAAAAACTTTTAACTTAGGATCGGTATTTTTATGAAAAGCATTATTAATCCCTCGAATACCAAATTGATAATACGTATTTAAGTTTTCCAGTTCAAGACATTTTGTAACAAAATTGCCATGGTGATGAAGTCCATTATTATCCAAAATCCCCTGAAATTGATTGCAATAAATATCGGTATGTGCATCAAAATGCAAGACATTAAAATTAGGATAACGAGTGGTCATGCTCGAGATAATAGGATAAGAAATAGAATGGTCTCCCCCAATAGCAAAAGGCACCTTATTATTTCTGACTAACTTCCCGAACAAAAATTCTATTTTTTTATAAATATCATAGCGTGATTCATAGTGATGGATGAAAACATCTCCGGCATCTCTTACTTTTTCGTTTTTAATCAAGTCATCCAGATTATAAACTTCCGCATTATTTCCTAAAAAGTGATAATTAGGTTCTGCATTTGGTTTCAACAATAAACCATGTTTTGTCAAATATTCTCTAAATAGATACGGAAATTTTCCAGTCTCATCGGAATAGTTATTTCCCCCACCATAAGGCACTCCGAGAAAAACAACCTTATTTTCTTTTTCAGTATCCTCATATTGTTTGAAGCCAAACAAAGAATCATTCTTCAAATTTGAATCAAAGGTTTCTTTCGTTTCACTTTCCACATCAATCAACATCCCGGAGCTAAGCATTACACTCAAGGAACTTTTCATACCTTCTGACAGCTCTTCGCTTTTCACCAATTGTGGATCGGAAAAATAATCCAGCACCTCGATTGTTTTTTCATCAACGACAAACTGACGGCCGCTAATCATATGCGTAAGCTTAAATTTTTTACCTTCTTTTTTCCTTGTCAGGAAAGAAGACTGGACCAATGTTTTTTCTTTATCTAAAATCATCTTAAGCTAATTTTATGCGATGTCGCATGTTAATCCAAATAATAACCATAGGTACCATTGCAAAACAAAACATAGGTAAGTTTGCTTTCCAATGTGAAATATCACCTGGAGCAAATTGATCAATATTTACAAAAAAGTGGTATAGATTGACATAAGCTTTCGTTACAAAACGAATAAGGAAGAACCATACTACACTCATAAAAGCAACATAGGAAACAGTGTATAATGCCAATGCTAAGGTTACAGGTTCCGTGTATTTTTTTGGAGTAGAGACTGTTGTAAAAATTCCTTTTACCTTTCGAAAGCAAAGTCTTATTAATCCATAAGATCTTCTTCTCAAATTTGGGATATCAAAAAAGTCACTATAGATCCAATAGCCGTCAAATTTAAAGAAAGGATTGATATTGTAAATACTGATGATAATATTAACCAAAATCAATTTTTCCAGAAAGAAAGCAAATATATCAGATACCGGAAGTGTGATCAAAGCCAGTACCAGTATACTATTGACTAATAACTGAAAATAGATCCCTGCTATATTAATAACGATCCGCTCTTTTCGTTCTAACTTCCATATCTCCGTCAAATCACAATACAAAGCTGGAAATACAAAGTATAAACCAAAGCCTATATTCTTAGGGGTTATCTTATAGTAAATTGCAGCAACAGCATGTCCGATTTCATGAAAGAAAAGACAAAGGAATAAACATACTCCATAGATGACGTACTGAAGTGCATTGGTGTGTTCAAATGCAGTAGACGTTGTCAGCATCTCAAATTTTAGTAATCCAAAATAAGTCCCGTTTATCAATAAAACAGCTGCAAAAACCATCTTAAAAGCTAAGGGATTAAACAAAACGACTAAAGGACTAATAACCCTTTTTATTCGTTCCGGAGAAACTATACTAAAAAGGCTCTTGACGCTCGTTACTTTTTTTCCCTTTTCCTCAAACAGTTTCCGAATATCTTTATCAATAAACTGAGAGACATCTTTTTCGGAAAACAATTGCTTTTTAGATATATCATTCAACACTTCAACAATCTTCGATAGACCAGCACCAAGTTTTATCTGATTAAGAATATGATAAACATAAACGCCTACATAGTAGCTATGTTCATTCACTTCTAAATGATACTTAGAAGTTTTCTTTCCTTCAGTAACTTCTTGCAGATCATATTGTTGTGAAGCAATATAAGCCAATGTCTTTTTTGTGTTTTTCAAAGAGTCTGGGATTTCTAATGTGGCTGTAGAAATATTCATAATCTTAAGTTTTTTCATTTTTAATTAAAATGGAAGTATGGGATATAAATACCCCACACCTTCCATTCTTTTGATAAATACACCTCTAGTAATCAAACATTCAGTGTATTATAGTTTCTATACGATTTGAGTTAAATTACTCAGCAGAAGCATAGATGATGCATCGGTCACCTGCAGCAGCAGCTAACTCTTGTCTGTCTTCTAATTCCTGGATAGAAAGTCCTTTGTTATCATCGAAATTTGTCATGTCTAAAAATTTTAATGGTTAATAAATAAAGATTAATTCAAATCTGATTCTTACTCAGCAGAAGCATAGATGATACATCGGTCAC
>CAYXQH010000189.1:0-6171 GCA_964467425.1 uncultured Saprospiraceae bacterium | reverse complement strand
CAGCAGCTAACTCTTGTCTGTCTTCTAATTCCTGAATAGAAAGTCCTTTGTTGTCGTCAAAATTTGTCATGTCTAAAAATTTTAATGGTTAATAAATAAATGATTAATTGAAATCTGATTCTTACTCAGCAGCATAGATGATGCAACGGTCGCCTGCAGCAGCAGCTAACTCTTGTCTGTCTTCTAATTCCTGAATAGAAAGTCCTTTGTTGTCGTCAAAATTTGTCATGTCTAAAAATTTTAATGGTTAATAAATAAATGATTAATTGAAATCTGATTCTTACTCAGCAGCATAGATGATGCAACGGTCGCCTGCAGCAGCAGCTAACTCTTGTCTGTCTTCTAATTCCTGAATAGAAAGTCCTTTGTTGTCGTCAAAATTTGTCATGTCTGAAAATTTTAGTGGTTAATAAATATGTGATTAATATGTTATCTAGGCAGTAGATTCATTCAAAATGCCTCTACTATCGTAGTTCAATAAAATGGCTTTCAGATTTTTTAAATTAATCGTAGTGAATCTTCAGCCGGTCAAAACCATCTATCTGGTTTGCCTATATCCGTTAAGTAGTAAGCCAAAAAAAATGTTGGCTTGGTACTTAGGCTACCAGGTTGTTTTGAATTAAAGGCATCTTTAAAGTATTGTCTGCACACTCTTCATTGATTACCTTTAAAGACAGATTATTTCTCTCTTTTAATTCCTGGATGGTTAAACCCTGTTCAAACTTTATCTTTTGATTTTTCATAATTTGTTGTTTTATTTAATTAATGATTCTGTTCATTGATTACATAGGGCAGCCATTAACAGGAGGCACCTGTCATTCAGCTCTTACAGCTAATTCGTATAATCCGTGTATAAAAACTTTGTCTAGAAAGGCTTTAAGCCCCGGGCACTAAAAAATCTGCTTCCAATAATTCTAAGATCTCTGTCTTTTCAAAAGCGGTGGTATCTTTGTCCTTTTTTTCTGTTGTATTTAAAAAGCCTTTAAAGAATTCAAACTGTGCTTTTTCAAGCGGAAAAGTTTTGTAAGTCAAGCCGTCAAAAATAAAATAATATTGTCCCAGCTTAAACAGTCCGTATCGATCTTCGTTAAATTTCAATTCTTGCAGTTTCTCAACAGTAGCAGTATTTATTTTTCGTGTTGAAAGATTTTCCTCCCTTAAGCGCTCTTCATCTAAATATTTATGAAGGTATAGCCAGCCTTCCCATTGAAAAGGAAACTCTTTTATTTTATCTTCTAAATGCTTGTATAATAATTGAGTACAAGATTTCGTAAAATGCTTTCTTTTCTCTCCCTTCTCCGGAAGAATGCTATCATAAAATTCTAGCACTATATTTTTAACCTTATCATTATCCTTTTCATTCAGTCCATCTCTATAACAGATCGCCGGAACTATTGGCGTATTTGTCAAAAAAGAAATATATGCTATGCCTTGTCGAGCAAAAATCGAGCGGTTAAAAAACTGAATTTTCTCTAGCTTTTCATCATGTCTAAAAACACCTCCCGTTCCTGTATTTCCATCTATATAGATAACCAGAGACTTACCCATTTTCAGATGTTTCACCATCTTCATCGCGCTTTGAAAATCTTCTGCATTTATCAGATCAAAGTCAGATTTTGTTCCAAATTGTTTATTAACATTCCTCACATTTTGTCGAACCATCTCTCCCTGACTATCATAGACCTGTTGATCAATTATTAAGGAAAAGTCATATCCAAGTTTTGCAAGGGTGCCAATTATCGCTCGATAAGATCCTACATGATAGGCACAAAAAATAAATGGTCCGTTATTAGGGTCTGTTACATCTTTTAAATTTCCTTTCACCTGAATATCTCTAACTCGATCAACATATTTTTCTGCATCAAAAGGTGCCAGGTATCTTGTATATAACAACTCCGAGAAAACTTCTTCCGGCGATTTGTTTTCAAAAATCTCCGGGTAAAAATTTTTGAAATTTGCAACGGTAAAATGATACCTTTTCAAGTCAAATTCATCCATTGAAGTAGATACCTCTTGCTGAATCTTAGCTTTTATATTCTTATAATCTAAACTATACTGATCGGAGTAATTTTTCATCTTTTAGTTTATTTAAGGAACTTTTTAAAACGGTACTCAATGTAAGGGATCCACTCATCAAGGTTTGATCTTTATCATTAAGTGCTCGAACTTTCAAAGACATCGCGCCATGTTTAAACCATTCTACTTTAGCATGGATAAATATTTTAGTGTCTGGAAACACTGGTTTTTTAAACCGAACCTTAGCACCTCCCAGTACACCAATTGTCCGTGGTGGTTTTAGATTATCCAATAGCTTTCCTTTTTGCCATTCTTGTTCATCCAGGCTCATCAATATTGCTCCACTTTGTGCAGCAGCTTCTACAAGTAGCACACCTGGTAACAAAGGAAAACCTGGAAAGTGGCCTTCAAAAGCGGGATCACCCTTTGGCAACCATTTCGATGTAATAATCGATTCTCCTTTTTCGTATTCATGCACTTCCTCAACCATTAAAATAGGTGGTCGCTGTGGGATGAATTGTTTTACTTCTTCTTTAGTCAATAACATTCTAATAAAGATTTAAGTAGTTGGCCTAAAATATCCTAATAATAATTTCTTAAGATAAGCCAAAAAATAAACGTTCATTCTTAATAATCAGTTACTTATCATTTTTCGACTTATCAATTATTATTAATATATTTCTATACGGCTAATTAGATTCGCAATAAGCTCACAGTACCATAACCTAACTGATCAATGGAGCAGATTAAAAAGTTTTGATTTTTCATATTCTGTTTGGATTGGATCGCTCCAGTTGCCAAACCATTGGCGTACATGATTCCAATTCCTCCACCTGTACTTTCACAGATTCCTAAGTCGACCTCCGGCAAATAAACTCTGGCATGTTCTATTTCGAGTGACCACCACAATTCATTTATAAATTCTTCCATTTCGAGATTATGCATTCCGGTAAGAATAATTCCATCTATATCTCTTGGTCGATGGCGATCATCAAAAACATTCTCTATCAATCTAACCACCAATTCTGCATTTGATTCTACTTTCAATTTTTGACCACTCAAAATTTTACTGATACGTCCGTAGGTCTTTTCTTTATTCCATTCTGCCAGTTCCGGCATAGTCGTTCTAAACCCGACACCATGTGGTGGTGCAATCTTTTTATCCGATTTATTTTCTCCAACTCGAATCGCATCATGGTATTTAGAGTCCGGTTCAGTTGCAATAACTATCCCATAGTCCACAATTCGATTTCGCAAGTGCATACATGCTATATCCATTGCCTGCATAAATCCAGTAGCTCCGCCACACACCGAGAAGTTGGGTCCGGTAATCCCCGTTTTTATTGCAGTAAAACTCGCAGAAGCATTTGCCAAAGTATTTGGAGACTTCATAGGGCTAACATAATCCGGGCCATCTGCTTTCGCAACAAAGTCAAACTTAATGGCTTCTTCCAGATTCGCTAATTCTGACCCATCATACAATCCAAATCGATCTGGATGTGCATTTAAAAAGACCTTCACATTAGGGTGCTCCAAACATTTAAAAGCCAGATTGCCATACATCTTAGAAGAGTTGCCCAAGTATCTTAGTCCTTTTCTTCCCAAGAATCCTTCCGGGTCAAAATTTTCGATGACCTTTTCCTGAGTTCCATTATTTATCTGGTTATAAAAAGCTTCCAGTCCGGAACCATCTGCTGAAAGGTAGCTCAAATGGGTTATCGCTATATTTGTATTTCGCATTTTTAAATAGTTTAAATTTTCTTTACATCATTTTTCTTAAGCTGCATACTTACTCAGAATAATAGAGCATATATTTCCTCCAAAACCAAAGGCATTACTGAGTATGTTATTTATGGGCTTGACTCGTGCTCCTCCAGCGTTTACATCTACTTTGATCGGAAAAGAGGGATCAATATTCGATGTATTAATTGTTGGCGGAATCATTTGCTTCTGAATAGACAGCACACTTGCGATGGCTTCCAAAGCACTTGCCGCTCCCATACAATGTCCAAGCATAGACTTTAGACAACTTATTGGAATGTCTTTTAATCGTTCTCCAAAAACTTTACTTAAAGCAACCGCTTCCTGAGAATCATTGGCTTGTGTTCCTGTTCCATGAGCACTAATTAAATTTATTTCTTTTGCGTCTACATCGCTACTTTCTAATGCATGGAGCATAGCTGAAGCGGCTCCCTTTCCTTCTGGGTCTGGAGCGACTCTATGGTAAGCATCACAACTCAAGGAATAACCTTTTAACTCACAATAGATATTAGCACCTCTTGCTTTAGCATGTTCTAAATCTTCCAGTAATAAAAACCCTGCTCCCTCTCCTACTACCATACCGGTTCTTTCTTTATCAAAAGGTCTGCAGTCTTTATGAGTCATACCACCGAGTCGGTAAAAAATTGTGTAACAAGATCTCGAGAACGAATCACTACCTCCTGCTAACATGATTGGTGAACGCCCATCTTTAATCATCGAATAAGCGGTACCTATTGCATAATTTCCGGCTGCGCAAGCTGTTGGGATGACCATACTTGGGCCACCAAAATTCAGCTCCTGAGACAAGGAAGAACACAATTCAATCGGTTTCATGTGTTTGATCATATCGGATGCGCTTTCAGAAAACTCATCTTCTTCATTATAAATACTAAAGGTATCCAGCGTTCGTTCAAGAATATCCTGATTGCCACTGGTCGTCCCTACGATCGCTCCAAAATTATTGACAGCGGGAACGGAAAGATTAGCATCTTCCAAACATTTATTTGCTGCTTCAATTGCATATTGTACCGTAACGCTACTATCTGAAAAGCGATCTTTAATTGGGTTATCTTTCCAATCGACCTCGGCAGAAAGAGAGTTTCCTTTATAATTTTCAGTTGGGAGTTTTGATAAGCTTTGGATGCCACTTTGGCCATTAATCAATGCTTTCCAAAAATCTTCGACTTCACTTCCAAGTGGGGATACCAATCCCATTCCTGTGATAACGACTCTGCGTTTTTTCATAGGTTATTATTTTAAAATTATTTAAAAATTTAGCTTATATAAATTCCATTAATTAAGAACGAATACTTCATCTTTAGGCCGAAAGACCTCCATCAACAACGATGGTTTGACCAGTCATATAATTGCAAGAATCGGACAGTAAGAACGTTGTTATATTTGCTATGTCATTCGGATCTCCTAAACGTCTCAGTGGTATTGTTTTACTAATTCGTTTTTGAACGGTTTCATTCATTTGACTTACCATCTCGGTGGCTATATAGCCTGGCGCAATGGCATTTACCTGGATATTGAATTTAGCATATTCAACCGCAAGGGATTTGGTCAGCGCAATAAGTCCGCCTTTACTGGCACAATAATTTGCCTGCCCTTTTAATCCTTTAATACCTGAAACAGAGGACATATTAATTATTTTACCTCCGGTGGTACTTCTTACAGCTTTCTGCAAATAGGCCTTTGACAAGTAAAACACTCCATTTAAATTCGTATTAATAACGGACTCCCAGTTTTCGTCAGACATGTTAAAAAATGCACTGTCTTTTGTAATACCGGCATTATTAACCAGGGCGTCAATTCTACCAAAATGATCAATTACCTTATCAATAGTCTCCGTAGAGTTTTCGCTTTTTTGAATATCTGCCTGGATAGCAACGACCTTATCAAAGCCTTCTGATTTTAGTTCGTCTACAACAGCATTTGCAGCATTTTCATTTTTTTGAAAAGTAAACGCAACCTTAGCACCTTGTTGGCTTAAATTTTTT
This sequence comes from uncultured Saprospiraceae bacterium, assembly GCA_964467425.1. GTDB lineage: Bacteria > Bacteroidota > Bacteroidia > Chitinophagales > Saprospiraceae > JAHDHW01. Next base: position 391 of record CAYXQH010000189.1, on the reverse strand, counting down.
ACGATTGCTTTTCCAAGTCCTCTACTCCCACCGGTAACAAGGACTACTTTATCCTTTACATCCATGTCAATTAGTTTTTGATTAAATTATAAGGATCATTAAAATTCATCTTTTATAAATCCTTGATTAAGCAGCCTGAGCAACGCCCAGTTGTAAAACCATTGCAGTAATTTTCTCTGGAGTTTCCATTTGCTGCAATTTATCTTCTCCGATTTTTACACCAAACTCTCGTTCGATCATTACCAGGATCTCAAGGCCCATCAAAGAATCTACTTCTAAAGCATCTGGCAAACTTGTGTTCGGGCTAATTTCATTTGTTTCTACTTCTGCTACTTCAGCAACAATTTCTACAACTTTTGAGTAAACATTATTCTTTTCCATGTTTTTATTT
>CAYXQH010000188.1:0-9472 GCA_964467425.1 uncultured Saprospiraceae bacterium | reverse complement strand
AACAATATGAAAAAAGTAATCCTCCCACTGATTGCACTCTTTCTATTCACAGGAACAATTCAAGCTCAAGATGCAACCCATGCTTTTAAAGATGCTAAAAAGGACTATAATAAATTTAATTTAGAAGATAACCCAACTAATAAGGAAGAAGTCTTACTTTCTGCTCGCGAAAACATCGACATCGCTGCCGCAAATCCCGATGCGTTCAGCCCTCGAAAACAATTCACACTTTGGGACCTTAAATCATCAATCTACAATGCTCTGGCAAAAAGTTGTATTAGTAATAGAATCCTCAATCCAGAATATAAATTGGATATTCCTAATCCTGCTTTAGAAGCCTATTCTGCTGAAATCAAGGCATTAAGTCTTAGTGATAAAAAATGGCAAAAGGCATCAGCTTTAGAAGCCATGACATTAACGGCTGGATATCTCCTTAAAATCGGTAATCATTATAATGAAGATCAAGATTATAAAGACACTTATCTTTCCTTCAAAACAGCATTGGATGCTCGCACTGTTTTGTTGGAAAATGGCAATAATGTTTTTCTACCGACAAAAGACGAATATAGAGATCAGGTTTTCTTAACGGCAGTGTGTGCTTTCAAAGCTAAGGAGAATGCAGCTGCTATGACTTACTTTCAACAATTATATGATATAAAATATAATGACCCTATTGTTTACTCTAACTTATTTCAACTATTAGTTTCCAGTGATGAAACCAAAGCATTAAAAACCCTAAACGAAGGGCGTGAGAAATTCCCCTACGATCAAAGATTGCTTGAAACTGAAATCAATTACTACGCAAGCAGAGATAAATTAAATATTCTCACAGATAAACTTAAAACAGCAATAGCTGCCGAACCTGATAACACAACTATTATTCAATCGTTAGGCAACGTTTTCGAAAACCTTCAAAGAAAAGAGCTTGAAGCTGGCAACGCTGCTAAAGCCGAAGAGTATGCCTTGGACGCTGTAAAGTATTACAAATTGGTATTGGAAAAAAATCCGAACGCTTTTGATGCTACCTACAAAATAGGTACTGTTTATCTTAATAAAACGGAGGCACTAAAAAAAGAAATGAAGACCATGGAAAATGATTTTTCTCCATCAGCAATAGCCGCTTACGATAAGAAAAAAGTAGAAGTTATTTCTATGTACGACAAGGCACTCTCCTATTTCAAAAAAGCTGAAAAATTAATTCCAAATGATTTAGGAACACTCGCAGCTCTTATAGAAATATTTACTTATAAAAAAGATATATCTACCTCTGAGCAATTTAAAATGCGAGTGGAAACAATCAAAGCTGGAGGGGGGATTGAATCATCGTACTTCAAACAGTAAACATTCCCTTATTCGTTAGTAAGATTGCACTAAAGAAAAGAACTGATTGAGCTATGAAGAAAACTCTGATAAGTGTTGCGATTGGATTGATAGGAGTATCGATATTTTATTGGTTAATCCGTGAAGCTCCAATTCCCGTTTCTCTAGGATTCTTCTTCATTTTATTCGCAGGACTTGCCCTGGTTACATTTGCCTTACTTCATCTCTTTAGCTGGATCCAAAAATCAAGAAACAAGTCAAAGTAGAAGATGGAAAGGAGTAAAAAATAATCCGGCGCCCTTAGCAATTAAGGATTCCGGATTAATTTAATAGAGAAATGGTTTATTTGAGATTATACTAAAGTTGTACTATTGTATTATAATTTTTTGAGAAACAACTTTGTCATTCACCTGAAGCAGCACAGTATAAAAACCACTGGTAAATGCTGCTAAATTAATTGTTTCCTGAAAAGTCCCTGTTCCTACTTGACCTAAATCCTTGCTTGAAACGAGCTGACCGATGTTGTTATAGATAGAAACAACTACGCTTGAATTTTCTATAGTTTCAAAACCAATAACACAATAATCATGGGCAGGATTAGGGTATACGGTAAAGCTGTTAGATGTTACATCGATTTTATCAAAGGTTGACGTCGTCGTCGGTTCTGGTGTAAAGGTGAATAATCCATAATTTCTACTTCCCCACCATAAAGTACCTTCATTATCAATCTCAAGTGTTGCACTAATGGAAGAAAATTGGTTTGGAACATGAGGATTAAGAAGGTTGCCCCATTCCCCATTCGCAAAAGTAGAAAACCCATATTGGTGTGCAAAATATAGCTTTCCATCTAAATCACTTTCGATACCATAAACATTATATTCTTCCAAAGAAGAAACATTTTCTAGAATAGGATTTGTCCAGTCGCTACCATCAAACTTAAGCGCACCTGTATTACCAGAAGGAATCCAAACAGTCCCATCATTTTCAAAATGAAACTCACCCGAAGGTTCTTTAATTGCTGGAAATTCCGTAAATGAATACGTTGTCCAGTTCCCGTCAGCAGACACCTTTTGTATAGCCGCACCATTACTAAAGTCATGAGAACCAATCCATAGATTATTATCTGAATCTACTCCAATCGCAGAAATATTAAAATCAGAAAGTGAAGAATTACTAGCATTATATTCAGTAACAATCGCTCCATTTTCAATAATCAAAACCTTATCAGAGTTAATTGCATAAATTTTTCCTTGTTCATTAATAGTTAACGTGCTAAAAACACCAGCTTCTTTTAATGTCCAATCATTGCCATCAAAATGAAAAAGACCTCCATAACTTGCTAACCATATATCATTTGAAGCAAGAACTTGTAAATCTCCTATATTTGGCCATAGAATAAAGCCATCAGGTATTGGAAGCAAAGACCAGGAACCATCAGGTGCAACTACCGCAACACTATTCGTTGAAGTCCTCATCAAAATATACATATTCCCATCCTCGCCTTGATGTATTTCGTGAATGCTATTATATTCTAAAGTGTTTGAAGCAATGCTAGTCGATTGAATCGTTCCATTATTATTAACTGACAGATAGATATTGTGATTAAGCCATTTATTGTTTTGCTCATCAATGTAGAAAAATGAAGTACGATTATCAAATGCTTCTGTTTGTGCATCCTCTTGTGGAGTCCAAACATTGTTTTCTAGTTTATAAATGCCATTTTGTAAAGAGTGGAAGTAAACAGCACCATTTGAATCTTCTGCAAAGCCTTTAATTTCTGAACCGTTAAAACCGCCATTGGAAGTTATAGTCCATTCGTTGCCATCATAACGTCCAATGCTATCTAAATCTCCTGCAAAATATAAATCTCCGGATTCTGCAAAAAATAGGTTTGCATGTAGATAACCTTGCACGTTGACATTTTCAGTAAGATTAGTCCATTGCCCATTTGAAAATTTATGAATATGAAATGATCCGACAAATATTTCGCCAGCATCATTAATCGCAATATCCCAAGCTTCAAAAAAACTAGAGCCAAGTTCATCTTCATCATAATGATTCCAGGTTGATCCTGCTCTATGAAATACACCATCGTTAGTCCCAATCCAAAAGTCGCCATTTGGAGCTATTTCAAAATCGTATAATTCAGTATGTTCATCATATTCAGGACTTTCAGGAACCATCTCATCTACAATATCTGAACCATCAAATCGTCCCATGACCACATCATAAGTTCCGATGTAAGTCTCTCCAGTTGGTGCTTGAGCTATTGATTGAATATGATTATTACTAAGATTAGTATTCGACTTATTAAATATGGTCTTTTCAAAAGTGCTCTTATTCATAACGACCAATCCAGCATCTGTCGCCATAAGGAATTCATCTCCGGTATCTATTAAATCATTGATCTGCGTATGGCTTAGATGCGAAACCCATTCCTGAGCATGTGTGAATCCTTGAAACAAAAGCATTAAAACTAAAAAGAACGAAAATTTCAAACTATTCATATTATTATGATTTTTTATCGTTTTGGGAAAAATAACGGGTTTCTCCCTTAATATACTTCAAAACTATCCCAATATTGTTAGCTGTACAAGTATAAGTTTTCCCTTAAATGAGAATCCTAAATCATCAATTATCACCAATAACGGCATTAAAGTTAGATTTTCACTATATTTGATAAGAATTCAAAATTAAATCAAATGAGAACAGGATCCACATTTCTATTCGATTTAGTAAACCGCTTGACAAAATCTGAAAAACGGTATATCAAGATCCAGGCTGGAACTAAAGGAAAAGACTATATCGCCCTGATGGATGCCTTAATTGCTCAGAAATCTCATGATGAAGAAAACCTGATCGCAGATAATAAAGGAGCTAATTTTCTAAAAAATCTCCCCTCTAACAAACAATACCTCTATGAAATCCTGCTCAAATCATTAACCCATTTCAGCCAGAAAAGAATCGAAGATAAAATCTATCAAAAAATTACTGCTGCAAATGTTTTAATTGGAAAAAGTTTGTTTCAGGCAGCGCTAAAGGAGCTACAGAAAGGACAAAAGATTGCTGAAAAGTATGAGTTATTTAGTATGCAAATCATGATCCATGATATTAAAAAACGAATGCTTTATAATCAACGCTTTAAAAAGAAAAGCGACCTTTCTATTGATCAAATTTTTAAAGCAGAAGCCGACTTATTACAACAACTCACGAACACAAATGATTACTGGTACCTCGCACAGCAAATAGCTTTATTTCAGTTGAATTTTCAAAAAATCCAATCTGAAGAACAGCATAAACACATTGCAACCATTACTCAATCTCCAAAGTTCCAATCGATAGACTTAGCGACTAATTTTAAAAGCAAAATTTACTTTTATCAGGCCAATGCAACCTATCAGTTTTTATTAGGCAATACAGAAGAAGCTTATAAAATCAATAAACACTTTTTAGACTTACTGGAGGATAATCCCAAGTTTTTAAATCTCTATGCGCAACGTTATCTGGGCACTCTTTTCAATATGCTAATTGATAGTCTGATTATCGGCAAACAGGATATTTTAAAAGAAGGAATTAATCGCCTCATCCTGATCCCAAATCGAAAAGAATTTAAATCCATTAAAAACATAGAGTCTCGGGTGTTTCGACAACGTTATTTATTGCTGCTCAACTGGAGCTTAAAGCAACATGAATTTAAAGAAGCAGTAGAATTGATTCCAGATATTGAAAAAGGTTTGGAGCAATTCGGGACCAAGATCGAAAAGCACCACCGGATCACTTTTTATTATCTGATTGCTTTCTTTCTTTTTCAGAATAAAAACTACGATCAGGCACTCAAATGGAATAACCTTATTTTAAACACGACTAAACAGGACGTTGTAAAAGAGATCTTTTACTTTGCCCGAACGTTTAATTTATTGATCCACTACGAACTCGGCAACCACTCCCTACTCGATTCGCTACTAACCTCCACCCCTAAATATTTAAAATCCAGACGAAGCATTTATGCCACAGAAAAATCATTATTTCGATTTCTTTCTAAAACTTTGAATGCCGTCGATAAAACAGAAAAACAAAAGCTCATTAACAACTTTAGAGAAGAGGTGAATGAGCTTTATAGAGACCCCAAAGAAAAAAGAGTCTTTAATTATCTGGATTTAAAATCTTGGCTGAAGAATGAAACTCGGCATTAGGCTTTAGACATTCGGTTTTCGTGGCACCGAGCACCGAACACCGAACACCGAACACCGAATACCAAACACCGAATACCAAACACCGAATACCAAACACCGAATACCAAACACCGAACACAGCTTTACAAGTTTTAATAATATTATTTTTGAAAAAGTCTTGTCGGCTTTACTTAAAGTAAAAAAGTAAGGCAAAATACATCTATACATACTAGGTGCCTGCCTCTCGCCTACTTTTCATTATCTTTATCAAAACGTCTTACAAAGAGCCTTTACGAACATAAATCTACAGATATCCTACTTATTTAAAGAAATGAAAAGTATAATTTCGAATGGGCGAAGGAGATTAAAGATTAAAGAGAACTAAAGCGCGTTAAAGTGGTATGAACCCTCTGTGAGACTCTGTGTTTAATTTGTGAGGCTCTGTGTCAAAATTTACAAGCCCCCTATTTAAAGTAAATCATCGTTTAAAAGAATTTAGGAAAAAAATGGTCAGCAAACTTCAACCAGAATTAAACAAAATACACTTCATCAATAAATATACGATGTTTCACATCCTCGAAGGAAGTGGAGGGATCGAAGTGGATTTTAAAAGCTACCATGATTGGAGAGATAAACTCATCTTTTTAGAAAAAGGACAGTATATTAAATTCCTATCCGAAAATTTCACTGTTCGAAAAATAGAGTTTGATGATGAAGTCGTATTTCGGAATAAAGATGTACGGGTTCTTTTTAAACATTTAGTCGCTCTCGGTTATATCAACTTTGATGAATGCACCACCTGCCAGAAATATCTAGATACCTCTGTTTTATCCCAGCAATCCAGCGACATCATTGATATTTCTTCCAAACAATGGTATTGGCAAAATCCTTTTCATGCAAATCAGGAAGAGTATCATATCATCTTTGACATTAAAGATGTGATCGATCAACAATACAAAAACCAGTTATCCAACGAAAAGCTTTCCAAAATCATCGGTGCCGGAGGATATGAAGCGCAGGCTTTATTTAAATCTAAAGTTGGCTTGTCTATCAAATCCCTGCTCAATCAAAAAAGATTTTTAGAAAGTAAAAAGGAAGTGGCCTTTACCGACAAAAGCATCAAGGAAATCGCTTACGAATATGGTTTTAAAGACCCCGCTTATTTTAATCGGGCATTTAGTAAGATAGCTGGGAAAAGCCCAAATAAGCTTAGAGAAGCCATCAACTTTGAAAGCAGAGATACTTTTCTCCCTGAATTATATCAACTCCTGGAATCCCACCATAAAGAGCAACGGAATATAGATTTCTACGCCAACAAATTAAATCTATCGATTAAGACTTTATCCAAAAAAGTAAAAGACAAACTGAACATTACTCTAGGTCAACTCATTCGTCAAGAAGTTATCAATACCGCCAAGCTTTTGCTTCACACCGATATACACATCAAAGAGATTGCTTTTGAATTAGGCTTTGAAGAAGCCAATCATTTCTCTATCTTTTTCAAACATCACACCTCCCTCTCTCCTACTGAATACAGAAATCAATTATCTGTTAGCTAAGCCTAGCCTTCATTCATTTTACTTCTTTTTAGAAAAAAATTAAAAGTACAATTCAAAGGGAATTTTTTGTACTCAAAACACCTATGCATTGCCGCATCTTTGTATTGTAATTAATTTTTAAACAATTAAAATAAACTTAAAATGAATATTAAAGAACAAGCTCAAAAAATGGATTCAATGGTTTCACAAGGTGCTATCGTTGATGCAGTTCAAACCTATTTCTGTGATATGGCTACTACCTCAGACTATGGCAATGTCAAAACATCTGGTAAAAACCAAATGGTTGAAAAAATGCAAGGCTTCGTTGGCTCTATTGCTAAAGTAAATGGGATCACCCATCACCACACAATTGTTGATAACAATATTTCTGCTTCAGAATTCACTTTCGATTTTGATATGAAGGATGGCAATAAAATCCTTTGGCATGAAATCATTCGAAGAGTATGGAATGCAGAAGGTAAAGTCACTAACGAAGAATACTTTCAAGCTTCTTAAAATTAATTGGTGATTTGATCACTGATATTTACTAACATTAAAACGTATTGTCATGAAATTTATAACCAAGCAGATTCATGCTTATTTAGATTATCCAGTTGCCTTAGCATTGATCGGTCTTCCTTTTTTGCTAAACTTAGGTAGCTCCAATCCAATAGCATTTTATTTATCCGTGATTACAGGAGTTGCAGCATTAATTTTGACCATCCTGACAGATCACCAAACAGGGATTATTCGTGTAGTCTCTTACAAATTACATTTGATCGTTGATTTCATAGTAGGCGTAGTTTTCGTCCTGGCGCCTTTTATATTTTCCTTCGAAGGAATCGACGCTATCTATTATTGGATAAATGGAGGAGCAGTACTTTCTGTAGTGAGCCTACATAAACCTGAAGTGGCTGTTTCATAAAACAGTCTTTAATAAAAAATATTCTTAACAATTTAAATCAAATAATAATGAAACAGATAATAATTTTCGCCGCCTTTTTCACCTTTTTAAGTGCGAACGTATTTGCACAAGACAACAAAGCAAACAACATTGACAACAGCAATATTGCCTTACAAGGATACAGTCCGGTTTCTTATGCCGATCTAGGCCTGGCACAAAAAGGAGTAAAAGACTTCAAGTCAGAATACAAAAAAGTAATTTATTACTTTACTTCTGCTGACCAAAAAGCCAGCTTCGATAAGAGTCCGGAAAAATATTTACCAGAGTATGGTGGCTTTTGCGCTTTTGGAATCTACGCCGGAGCAAAATTTCGACCAGATCCGAATAAATTTATTAGCAAAGACGGAAAGTATTTTTTATTCCTTTACAATCTTGAATTAGATGCGCAGCAATTATGGATAGATGCAAAAGACCATGACAAATTGGTCAACACAGCAAATACCAATTGGGCGAAGTTAAATAAGACGTACAACTAGAACTCAATTTTTTTAATTTTAAAGAGTGGATCTCAAGCGGAGGTTCACTCTTTTTCTGTTTTTGAAAACAAAGGATACAAGACGTTTGTTTAATACTAAATAAAGCAGGTTCTTTATTAACGAGTAAAACCAACTAAGATGGATCAAAACATAGCGTCTAAATATATCACAGTAGAAAACGTAAAGATTCATTATTTGATTGCTGGCACAGGAGACCCTATTTTATTTATTCATGGATTTCCAACTTCTTCTTACCTATGGAGAAACATCATGGATGAAATTTCAGGACAACATCAGGTAATTGCAATCGACCTACCCGGTTATGGTAAATCCGACAAAAGAATAGAAGATTCCTTTAGCTTTCGATATTACAATCGCATACTGAATGCCTTTTTAAAAGAATTAAAGATAGAAAAGATCACTTTAGGCTTGCATGATCTGGGTGGTCCACTTGGATTGTATTGGATGGCGCAACATATGGAAAAAGTGAATCGATTAATTTTATTCAATACGCTCGTCTATTCCAATTTCTCCTGGGGAGTTAAATTATTTGGCTTAGCCTCTTTTACACCCGGCATCAGAAATTTACTAACTAGCCCGGGCGGTATTAAAAAAACGTTACAAATTGGTCTTTACAAAAAGGACAACCTAACAGAGGAAGCGGTAAAAAACTATCAGGCTCCATTCTCCGATAAAACGTCCAGAAAGGTGTTATTGAAAACCGTCCAACGATTGAGTCCTAAAGGGTTTAAAGAAATAGAGGACAAACTGCATACCTTTAAAGGGCCGATTCAAATCATATACGGAGAAAACGATAAAATTCTACCAAGGGTTAGTCAAACCATGAAGCGCGTTAAAAAGAATTTACCACAGGCTACTATTCACTCCATTCCAAATTGTGGTCATTTTCTACAAGAAGAAGTTCCAAAACAAATAAGCGATACTATTTTAGCTTTTATGAAGACCTAGGCTTTTACGACTTTATAATATTCATCGAAGAGG
>CAYXQH010000187.1:0-9484 GCA_964467425.1 uncultured Saprospiraceae bacterium | reverse complement strand
ACGAGGGGACAAATATATTTACATAAAGAATAAAATGCAAATAAAAGGGCATAAAACCTTTGTTAATTTTATGTGAAAAGAAAAAAACGGAAGAATTTATAATTTTATTCTGTTGAAGCCGAATAAAACAGAAAAGTGGTAAAACGAAAATTCATCGTTTTACCACCTTTAATATTATTAGCGTTTAGATTATTTCCTAAGGGAAAATCCCTAATGATTCGTAATCGCTACCAATTTTATTTAGTGCACTTACAAATGCTGCAGACCGCAGATCAGTGATTCCTTTCTTACGCTTGAACGTTGTTCGAATCTGATCATAAGCCGTAATCATGGTTTCTTCTAATCCAGATCGAACTAAATCAACTTCGTCCGCACCTTTCGTTAGAAAGTTTTTCTCTTTAATGCCAATGGTTTTACCAGTCATTCGCTCTACCAAATCCACTAAATTCATGTACGTGTTATGATTAAAACGCTTTTCCATACGACCAAAACGCATGTGTGATAAGTTTTTCAACCATTCAAAATAAGATACGGTAACTCCACCTGCATTTATGTACATGTCAGGAATAACCATGATTCCTTTTTTCAATAAAATTTCTTCAGCATCCGCAGTAATAGGACCATTTGCAGCTTCTGCTATGATCTTTGCTTTTACCCTTGGAGCATTATCTTTTCTGATTTGATTTTCAAGTGCAGCAGGAACTAAAATATCACAAGCTACTTCTAAAACTTTCTTTCGCTGCTTCATATTTTTAGCACCTGGGAAATCAAGAATAGATCCTGTTTTTTTACGATGCTTGACTAGTTTTTTGATATCAATCCCATCCTTACTATAAATAGCTCCTTCATATTCTGCAACTGCGATAATTTTCACACCACCTTCTTCTTGTGAAATTACACCAGTATGATATCCTACATTTCCTAATCCCTGAATAGCCATTGTTTTTCCTTCAAGTCCTGGTTTTAAACCAAGAGCAGCCATATCATCTTTATGACTACAAGCTTCACGGATGCCATAAAATACACCTCGACCTGTTGCCTCCGTTCTACCTCTAATTCCATTTTGATTGACCGGTTTACCCGTTACACATCCAGCTGCATCAATTTCGCCGCCTTTGAATGTAATATAGGTATCCAGAATCCAGGCCATCTCACGACCACCTGTTCCATAATCAGGTGCAGGTACATCAATACCAGGACCGATGAAATTTTTACGGATCAATTCCGTCGTATATCTTCTGGTAATTTTTTGGAGTTGAGCGGTTGTGTACTCTCGAGGAGAAATTTTCACTCCACCCTTTGCTCCACCAAAAGGAACATCAACAATTGCACATTTATAAGTCATCAAAGTAGCCAGTGCCATTACTTCATCCTGGTTTACTTTTTGACTATAACGAATTCCTCCTTTCGTAGGAAGTCTGTGATGTGAATGTTGTACTCGGTAAGCTTCGATTACTTGATATTCGCTTCCGATTTTTACTGGAAAGCGCATTTGATAAACAGAATTACAGGCTTTAATTTGAGCAAGAAGCCCTTTGTGTAATCCTGTGTGTGGAGCTGCTTTATCGAAGTTTCTGCTGACACTTTCGAGAAAGCCTCCGTGTTCGGATTTACTCATTATTCGTTAATTTGGTTCTCTAATCTAGTTAGACGTCGATCAAGATATATTAAAAAGATAATTAATATCAAAAAAATCACTACAATTACGCCATAAACGACATACATTTTCCCGATTGATCGCATAAAGTCCTGATTATCAGGCTGTGCGATTAAATTTGTTTGCAATAAAAACATCAGGGAAAGTAAAATTGAAAATGACTTTTTCATAGTTATTTAATTGCGAGCCAAAACTCTTATTATTTTTTAATTAAAACAAATCTTTGTCAATAAATATTAGCAGAACGACAATGAATATCTTATCCTTTGAATTATAAATCGTATAATTTATCTTTTATTACTTTCATCCTATAGATCAAACTCGTTATCCACACCCCCAGTAGCGTCCAGCCAATAATAGCAGGATAAAAAACAAGCCGCATGGTACTATCCAGATCATATTCGCTAAATGCGGGATTTCCTTCTCCTCCCGGATGGACACTAGCCACCATACGAGGAACAACATAAAGCAAAGAAATCATAGCTGCAAAAGCAAAAATGGTAAAAACCCCACTGACTCTCGCCCGGCGTTCATCATCATCAAAACTTTCTCTTAAAATAAAATAGGCGAAGTATATAAGTAAGGCAATAGCCGTCATATTCATCTTTGGTTCTTCCCAGGTCCAAAAAGTCCCCCAGGTGTCTTTTGCCCAAAGCATTCCAGTACATAGACCTATAATACCAAACAGAGTCCCTACCATGGTGAAGGACATAGATTTATAATCATACTCTTGATTCCCTGTCCTTAAATACTGTATACTCTGACTTATCCCAGCAATAAAAAGGAAGAACATTGCAAACCAAAAAGGAACATGAAAAAAGAGGTTTCGAATGGACTCGTAGATTAACTTTTTAAATGGAAATGTAATCGCATCTTTACCATAAGCTTGTACTGCTCCTCTCGACCACATCACCTTTCCTTCTGCCTCATTTCGATCCAATGAATCCTGAACAATGCTAATTGCATTTTTGATAGAAGATGCTCCATTGTAATCATCATACATTATCATGTTTGCTAAAACACTGTGATCATTAGTAGGCAGGTACTTCGGAATATCAAAAACAACTTTCAATTTTCGATCATCAACTACTACAGTACTTTTAGCTTCAATTGTTGAAACACTATCAGCTTTTAACCAAACTTGAACGGGGTCTTTAGCTTTTGTAAAAAAAGTATTATAACCTGTAATTTCAAAATGCTCTTCTTGATTAGTACTCAAGGCTAAAGTATCCAGACTATATATACCCGGAGCAAGTGGTATTAATAAACCCATTGAAAATGAGTATATGATTAAGACTACTCCAAGAATTTTCCACCAGTATTTTCGCATAGCTAATCAATTATAATAATTTGTATAAATTGTTTTTTGATTTTGAAAATTTCCTTCTCTCTGATTAATCACGCCACAAAAACGGAAATAAGATGAAAGCTACCGCAATCATCAATAAATCAATAGCCAGAAGAGTCATAATATCTTTGTTAATTTCAGAATCCTGCATAATTCGCAAAGCATTCGCTGAAATTTTTACCAATGTTAATATAATAGGTATCACCAAAGGAAAACTCAATATAGCCATCAATGTAGAACTATTATTCGCTTTAGCCGATATCGCAGCTATAAAAGTAAAGGTGATAGAAAAACCCAAGCTGCCCAAAAACAGCGCAAGGAAGAATTGGTAACTATCTTTAACCGGATTTCCGGCAAACAATATAAAAGCTCCATAGGATAAAAGACTCAACACCAACAACAAGCCTGTATTATAAATCATCTTTGATAAGATAATTGCTGTCGGATTTGCCAGAGAATAATAATACAATTGTCGATTGCTATTCTCTTGCACAAAGCTCTTGACCATTGCATTTACACTAGCAAATAGGATCACGATCCAAAATAAAGCATTCCAAACTGCCGGGTTGACTCCTTTAATGGCAGTGTAAACAACAAAAATCGTAGAAACAACATAAAGCATAATGCCACTTATCGCATGCTTTTGTCTCCATTCAATGGTTATCTCTTTTTGGAGGAGGATTCCTATTTCTTTAGCTAGATTCATATTTGCTGTAAAAATAAGTAATTTCGAGGTGAATTATTTTCATAGTAATGTAAAAACACTTTTTATAAAATTAGCACATAAATGAAACGCCTCTTTATAGTTCTTACGTTTATTTGTATTGCCGGGTTGGCTGTTTATTACTTTTATCAAAAAAATGGAGGAATAAAAGAAATCGAGTTAGTAAAACTTGAAAAGCTACGATTTAAAAAAGTTATTCCGTTTCCAAAACTAACTCTAATTGCGGAAGGAAATGCAGTATTGGATAACCCCAATCCTGTTGGTGTTGAAATAATAGGTGTCGATTTCGATGTCTTACTTCAAGGGAAACACATTACTACTGTACAACAAAAGGTCAGTATTGATATGCCTGCAAATGCGGAATTCAGACTTCCCATTAATTTTGAAATACCATTGGGCAAATCCGGTTTTTTTAATGATGCTAAAGACATTTTGACTGGAGCCTGGAAAAACAAATCCGTTAATATCCAGACGACAGGTATCATTCGGATCAAAACGCTTCAGTTAGAATTTGAAATACCTTTTGATGAAAAGGAGGATTATCTGCTAAAAGATTATTTACCGAAGTAGTGCTTAATATATCGTTCTTTTTAAATTTAGATAGTTACAGCGCCGCCTTCCATTGACAAGCTATAATGTTGAAATTCATCATTTCTATCTTTCTATTGATTCAATCCATTAAAGAATTCTTAAAATCCTATATTTTACTCAATCTATAAGAATTAACTGCCGTTTTAAACATTTATAGCCTAAGTTGGATAAATCTACATATTACAATATCTTTGGGCACAAATTGAAATACTATAGCATGCGCAGATTTCTAGCTCTTTCTCTTTTCAGCTTTTTATTCATGTCATTTAATTTAGCACATGATGCTGATCCCTATTATCATAAAGTAGAAGCATTATCAGGTGATAATGTTCAAATTTTCTTGGACCGCTATCATTTAGCCAACCACTCTTGTAATAAAGATCAGTTTTATAAACTGAATGGTTTAAAAAAAGGAGCTCAACTTAAATCCGGAAAAAAGTATTTCCTTCCTGTTCTTATTTATGAATACAATGGAAAAAGTATTAAAACCTCTGTTGGTTTTGATAGTTGGGAACCTGCCTTACGAATAAAAAATTACAACCAGCGACTTAAAAGAGAACGATTGAGACGATCCTCTTTAGTTTATAGCAAGATCATCTGGGTTCCATATCATGAACTCTATTGTTTAAAAAGTTCTCCTTCTAGCCCCCCTACTCCTTCTGTAGAAAAGGAGGAAGTGATTGCCAACAATACTAATATCTCTCCCAGCAAAAAAATAGAGCCTAAGAAAAACCGTACGCAAGCTGCGGAAGAAAAAATTGATGATAAGGTCATAGCAGAATCAAGAAAATTAAGTGGCTATCGAAAGTATCCTATTTTCGGAAAGAAGAATGCTTATGTGCCATTGAAAGATAATACGCTTCGCGGAAAAGTATATTACATCGTTAGTGGACACGGTGGTCCTGATGTAGGAGCGGTTGGTAAAAAAGGAAATATCCAACTTTGTGAAGATGAATATGCTTATGATGTCTCGCTTCGAATTGCACGAAATCTTTTAGAGCATGGTGCTATTGCTTATATGATCGTGAGAGACCCAAATGATGGATTACGAAACGGAGAAATCCTCCCTTGTGACTATGATGAATATTGCTGGGGTAATTTTAAAATCCCACGTAGTCAGAAGGCTCGATTATACCAACGATCAGATGCGATCAATACGCTTTTTGAAAAACATAAGAAGCAAGGGATAAAAGATCAGACGGTTGTAACTATTCATATCGACTCCAATAATCAAAGTCATCAGACTGATGTTTACTTTTACTATTTCCCAGGAAGTGCTGATGGAAAAAACTTAGCAAACAAAGTCAGAAACACACTAAAAGCTAAGTACAAGAAAAATCGAAAAAGCGGTAAATATTCCGGAACAGTAAAACCCAGAGATCTTCATATGCTTCGAGAACCTAAGCCTACTTCCATTTTTATAGAATTAGGAAATATTCGAAATGCTCATGATCAACAACGATTTACTCGAGAAAGTAACCGCCAGGCTTTAGCGAATTGGCTCTATGAAGGTTTGGTAAAATAAGTGGTGACGGAACAAAATTAAAAATAGCTCCATGTCAAGAAAAAACGGCATTCGTTATTAGGGCTCTCCTAATGCCGAATATCTAACACCGTTTCTTCTTTAGTAAAATTTTCATTACTGGTTTTTAATTTATTTTATGATATTATTTTTGTCTCGCTACTTACTTAAATAAAATTATGCTTGATTGCCAACGATCATTATTTGATTTGCCCGATGATATTAGCTATCTGAATGCAGCTTATATGGGGCCTTTATTAAAAAAATCAAAATCCATTGGTCTTCAGGAAATCCAAAAACGTTCCCAACCATATTTATATTCTAAAGATGATTTTTTCAAACCTGTTGAAAGTTTAAAAAAATCCTTTTCTAAATTAATCAATGGTACCGCATTTCAGCGTATCGCAATTATTCCTTCCGCTTCCTACGGCTTAGCAAATGCTGCAAAAAATGTCCCTTGTTCTAAAGGACAAACCATTCTTATTATAGGAGAACAGTTTCCAAGTAATTATTATAGCTGGAAACAATTAGCGGATGAAAAAGAGCTAGAAATCAAAATCGTTTCCGCCATAGAAACATCCTCTAAGCGAAGTTCTGATTGGAATGAGCAAATTTTAAATCACATCGATCATAATACCGCTGTGGTTGCTATGCCGATTGTACATTGGGCGGATGGAACATTATTCGACCTTCCAAGTATTCGAAAAAAAACAAATCAGGTTAATGCAGCATTGATCATTGACGGTACCCAATCGATAGGAGCTCTGCCATTTGACATTCAAAAAACACCCGTTGATGCTTTAATATGTGGATCTTATAAATGGTTGTTTGGTCCCTATGGTTTAGGACTTGCTTATTATGGTCCGATGTTCGATGATGGCACGCCCATTGAAGAAAACTGGATTAATCGAAAAGACAGCGAAAACTTTGCAAATTTGGTCAATTATCAAGCGATGTATAAACCAATGGCTGGCCGTTACTCTGTAGGTGAGCAAAGTAATATGATTTATGTTCCAATGCTCCAGGCATCGATCGAACAAATTCTTGAATGGCAAGTGAGTGAAATCCAAGCGTACTGCAAAAATCTAGTTCAACCGTATTTATCAAAATTCAAAACCTTAGGTTGTACGATTGACACGACAGGAAACATGGCTTACCATTTATTCGGTATTCGAATGCCAGCCCATGTAAATATTATCAAGTTAAAAGAAGTGTTGGAAAAAGAAAAAGTATTTATTTCTATTCGAGGAAATGCGATCCGAGTTTCGGTGAATGTTTATAATACTTCGAAAGACATCGAGCATTTATACCATTGTCTGAAAACAATTCTGGCGTAAAATAGTTACGGCAAGCTTATCACTAAGCCTGCCGTATACCCATAAAAACTGCCCTGTAATCTTTATTCTTTTTAGCTTTGAGGAAATACTTTATCAGATCACCTGATGCAGTAATTCAATTCTAAATTCTTATGTTGTTTTATGGAAAAAAAAGACGGTTAGATGATCTTCATTTCCATAGCTTTTTTGTTGTAAACACTTATATAATAAGCGGTTGTTAAATTAAATATATAGTATTATACGCACACATGCAATTTAAATTGTGTAAAATAGTATGCAAATTGTGTAAGATTAACACTTAGCCTGATAAACGAGACTTTTTATCCTTTCAATCGATCTTTAAATTCTTTTTTAAATTTTTCAAATTTAGGTCGAACTACATAAACACAATACGAATTACTATCCCCTACTCGCTCCAAATATTTTTGATGGTAATCTTCCGCTGGATAAAAAACATCCAAAGGCTTAAGCGTCGTTACAATTGGATCCGGCCAAATGCCAGATGCTACGACCGCATTTAGTGATGCTTCATAAACCGCTTTTTGTTCCGCATTATGATAGAACACCGTTGAATGATATTGCGGACCTTTATCATTACCCTGCTGATTGGGTGTAGTTGGATTATGTACTTTCCAAAAGACTTCTAATAATTCTTCATATGTAATCACCTTCGAGTCAAAAGTAATTTGAATGCATTCTGCATGGCCAGTCATTTTTCCACAAACCTGCTCATACGTAGGGTTTTCAACATGCCCTCCAGCATATCCTGATATAGCAGATTCTACACCTTCTAAAGCTGCAAAAATAGCTTCTGTACACCAAAAGCATCCTGTTCCTAATGTTGCTGTCTGAAGATTTGTCGTCTGATCCATGTGATATATTATTATGTGGTTATGTGGTTAACATCAAAAGATGACAATTGGTTTATTTAATTCTAAAGAAAGTTAAAATGAGGTTAAAGTGGAGAAATAAACAAAATTACAAGACATTTCTTAGTCAAATTAATGAATTTCAATTATCGAGGAAACTAATTTAAAAACCTTCGTCGTTTAATCACTATTACCTTCCAACAAAACGTAAAGCCGTATTTTTTCATCTATCAATCATTGTTATGAAATTTTATAATGAAGAAAGAACGGAACGCAAAATAAAACGAAAAGCAATGTTTGTTACGTTTGCCATCATGTTTATTTTGTCGAGTGTATTAGCATTTTCTACCTCTCCAAACTTGAGAGATTCTTTACCTGATTCTGTAAAGGAGTGGTTTAAAAAAGATATTCCAGAAGAAAAAGTCAAGATCCAAAAAGATAGAGCTTAGCATATAGTTATGTGGTTATACCGTTATGTGGTTATTGAGTCATGTTTTATTAACTATATTACCTACATAACTATATAACCATATTTCTTAGACGACCATTAGTTTTTTCTGTTATTAGAATAAGCCGTGCAATTCTCCTCTGACCTGATTTACAATTTTCCCAAGATCAGCAGGATTGTTTTTAAAATCAACTTCATCCGCATTGATGATCAAAAGGTTTCCAATAGTATAGTCTTTGATCCAATTTTCATAACGCTCGTTTAAGCGTTTTAAATAATCAAGACTCATACTTCCTTCATAATCTCTTCCTCTCGATTGAATATGCGAAACAAGCGTTGGGATACTTGCTTTTAAATAAATCAATAAATCCGGTGGATTGACCTGCGACATCATCAGTTCAAACAAATCATGGTAATTTTCAAAATCCCTGGTAGGCATCAATCCCATATCATGAAGATTGGGCGCAAAGATGTAGGCATCTTCATAAATAGTCCGATCCTGAATCACTGTTCGGTCACCATTCTGAATATTTAGAATCTGGCGATATCGGTTATTTAAAAAATATACTTGCAAATTAAAGGACCATCTTTGCATATCCAGATAAAAATCACTGAGGTAGGGATTATTATCCGTTGATTCATAATGTACATCCCAGCTAAAATGCTTAGCTAAATGTTCACAAAGTGTAGTTTTACCGGCTCCTATATTCCCGGCAATGGCGATGTGTCTTATCTCAGATTTATCCATAGAGAGCAATACCCGATTATTTTCGGTTGTGATTGGTGAATTAATGTAGATCAGCCGACAGTCTCATAGTTTTGCGAAAATACAATTCCTATGAATAAATTAGAAATTACAACCAAATAAAATCGGTAATTCTGTAACTTTGGAAAATCGCCTCGTTAATCCATTAAGAAGGGCTAAAATGAATAAATAAATGTATTCAACGATAAAATGAATGTTAAAATAAAAATGGTATTCAGATAT
>CAYXQH010000186.1:0-9507 GCA_964467425.1 uncultured Saprospiraceae bacterium | reverse complement strand
TTTTTAATGAAAAATGAAAATTTCATCAAAAGGAAAGCTAGCTTAATAAAGTATTGGTGAGTTTAGAATATTAAGAGGATAATTTTGGATAAATCAGAAATCATACCATCCCGCTAAAGAATTCATTTAAATACAGCGATTACAAGAAACCATTGATAAAAAGGGAATAAAATCGTAATTTTGCAGTCGATTTTGAACATTAACATAAATAAAAATTATATGCCAACCGTACAACCCAATTTAAAGTACAAAGTAAAAGATATTTCCCTAGCTGATTGGGGGAGAAAGGAGATGGAATTAGCAGAGGCGGAAATGCCAGGATTAATGGCTTTAAGAGAACAATACGGTGAATCAAAGCCACTTAAAGGTGCAAGAATCGCCGGATGTCTTCACATGACCATTCAAACAGCAGTTCTCATTGAAACATTAATTGCAATGGGAGCAGAAGTTACCTGGTCCTCATGTAACATCTTTTCTACACAAGATCATGCTGCGGCTGCAATCGCTGCTGCTGGAATTCCAGTATATGCATGGAAAGGAATGAATGAAGAAGAGTTTAATTGGTGTATCGAACAAACACTTAATGCTTTTGAAGATGGCAAGTCATTGAATATGATTCTTGATGACGGAGGAGATTTGACCAACATGGTTTTAGATGATTTTCCTGAATTAGTTGAGGCTATTCATGGTTTAAGTGAAGAAACGACTACAGGTGTTCACCGTCTGTACGAAAGAATGAATAAAGGAACGCTTACACTTCCTGCTATCAATATTAATGACTCTGTTACCAAATCTAAATTCGATAACAAATACGGTTGTAAAGAATCTTGTGTCGATGCGATTCGAAGAGCAACAGATACAATGATGGCTGGTAAAGTTGCGGTGGTTGCTGGATATGGTGATGTTGGAAAAGGTTCTGCTGCTTCATTACGAGGTGCAGGCTGTAGAGTGATTGTTACAGAGATTGATCCTATTTGTGCTTTGCAAGCTGCCATGGATGGTTTTGCAGTAAAGAAAATGTCTACTGCAATTCCAGATGCTAACATCGTCGTTACTGCTACAGGAAATAAAGATATCCTTACAGAAGCGCACTTTAGAGCGATGAAAGACAAAGCTATTGTTTGTAACATTGGTCACTTTGACAATGAAATCGACATGGCTTGGTTAAACAAAACGTATGGCGACACTAAAGTGGAAATCAAACCTCAAGTTGATAAATATACGATCGACGGAAGCGATGTGATCGTTTTAGCGGAAGGTAGATTAGTAAACTTAGGTTGTGCTACAGGTCATCCATCTTTTGTCATGTCTAACTCATTTACTAATCAGTGTTTAGCACAGTTGGAACTTTGGGAAAACAAAGAAACTGACAAGTACGAAAACAAAGTTTATATGCTTCCTAAGCATTTGGATGAGCAAGTTGCTCGTCTACACTTAGCTAAGATTGGAGTAGAATTAGAAGAATTGAGACCAGATCAGGCAGAATACATCGGCGTAAAAGTCGAAGGACCATTCAAACCTGAATACTATAGATATTAATTGAAGAAAGTTAAGGAGGGTTAAGAAGTCAAATACTTAATCCTCTTTAACTCCTTATCTTGCCTTACTTTACAACCAGATATTTTTGGATGACCTCCTCATCTGCCTTAATCGTCAACATATATTGTCCATCCGGAAATTTATTCATATCAATAGACTGTAGATAATTTCCCGTATCCTGATTTTTATAATCACTCTTTGCAATCACTTTTTCTTCTCGATTAACTAAACGGATCGCAATATCAGCTGGTGTTCTTACAATATACTTTGCCCGAACCATTCCATTTCCAGACTCCGGAATTAATTTATTTACTGAAACCTTTTCAGCACCTTGAAAATCAGCCTTTATTGTTTTTATTCCAAAAACCTGATAATGCTCAGCTGACAAATTTTTCTTTAATCGATAAGAAACTTCCTGCGCTCGAATACTTGATCCTAGCTCAAAATAATCATAGGCATGATTACCCTGCCCTTTCGTTTCTACAACAGCTAATTTTTCAAAGTTAATTCCATCATAGCTTTTTTGAATTTCAAAACTAGAATTTGAAAGTTTTTCATTTTCAGTATTCCACTTGATCGTAACACCATCCGTATTTTTCTCCACTTCAAAATTTACCACAATCATAGAATTTACAGCCTCTCCTTTCATCGCTAAGTAATCATATGAATTGGGATTTGATGAGGCATTGATGGTAACAATCGGACCATTTGAAGGATTCCATATTTCTAAACCTGCAGGCGGTGTAAATACATCCCATGGATCAACAGAAGCCACCTGATCTGCCTGATCAGTTTTAATGGTACGAACTTCAACTTCGTGTTGGTCTACAAAAATCCACTTAAATTGGTTAAAGCTTCCGCTATTCCGAGTCCAGTTTTTATCATCATTATTTCGTCGAAGTGGTGCACCCCAACATCCTTCACCAACATACACTGTCCCTTGTTGATCATCTCTGACAAACCCTTCATCACTTCCTTGTTCTCGAGACGGCCGAATAGGATAAGTCCACTTTACACAATGCGCATCTGACTCTACCGCTAGTTGTACCTGATATTTTTCAAACAAGGTAGCCCAGTGCTTTAACTGATTATTTCGTTCTGATTTTTTTGAAGTATGTGGTCGAATGGCGTAATGATATTGCGCAAACTTCCAGATATAATCCTGAGATTGTTGTAAATCATTTTCCAGCCATTTCTTTTGCTCACCTCCAGATGGTATCAAAGAATTCAAGGTATAAACACGAAGTAGATTACCTCCCAAAGAAAGTGCATAATAAGCTTCTGGTGGAGCTACATCAAAAAGGTCCGTCAATGTCTTATTCGAATATTCGTGATTACCTCTCGTTACAATTATTGGTGTTAAGCGGCCATCATCCCCAATCGTTCTCTGCCAATCATCAAACCATGCCTTCCATTGTGTTGCATTATCTCCTCCTGTCATATCACCACCAAACATGACACAATGTGGTCGAAGCTTAGCAACTAAACTATTCGCTTTTTGTCGTGCTTTTCGGAAGTTTCTAGAATCTCCACCTGCTATGATAGAAAGCCGTTCGCTGGGGTCGTTTGGTGCAGTCCGAAAAGACATCCGTTCACTACAGCCTTCGCTATCTTTTATAACAAAATAATAGACGGTCGCCGGACTAAGGTTTTGAAGACGAACAAAATAATTGTTCATCCCTTTAGAGGAATTAGTAACACTTGGTTTCTCTGAATATTGATAACCTAAGACGTCTTTCCCATAATCCTGTGTATCATAATAAAGTGCTACTGCAGTACCACTGATTTGATTCCAGCCAACCACCATAGTAGTAGCAGGGTCATCTCTCCAGGAAATTCGATACTTATCTGTTTTTGCATCCAGATCAGATACAAAAAGGCATAAAAAAATAATCAGGGTGGGGTGACTGAAGCGTTTCATATACGGTTATCTCTTATCAAATTTAATAAAGATTTTCTTTGAATTAGAGCAAAGGTGGATTTTCTCGGTTTTTTGTATTCCTTTTACTCAAAAACTACCAAAAAAACAGGGTTCTAAATTCTAAAAACCAGGTTTTACCTCGAAAAGCAAAAATCTAGTCGTAAATTGCAGCTACCAAATTGAGTCAAATCTTTTTAAAAACAGGGCGAAAATTTTGCCAAATATTAAAATTTTTTAAATATTAACATTATGATGCGAGATTCTCTTGTCAGCGGGCTAATTCAAAAGGAATTAGAGCGTCAACAAAACGGAATAGAACTTATTGCTTCTGAAAATTTTACAAGTCAGCAAGTCCTTGACGCAATGGGCACCTGCCTAACGAATAAGTATGCAGAAGGCTATCCGGGAAAACGATATTATGGAGGCTGTGAAGTAGTTGATGAAATTGAACAATTAGCGATTGACCGACTTAAAGAGCTTTTTGGTGCAGCTTACGCAAATGTCCAGCCTCACTCTGGTGCTCAGGCTAATGCAGCCGTATTCCTAGCGGTCTTAAATGCCGGCGATAAAATTTTAGGCTTTGATCTCTCACATGGTGGACACTTATCTCATGGGTCTCCTGTTAATTTTTCTGGAAAAGTTTATGAGCCTCATTTTTACGGTGTAGAAGAGGATACAGGGATGATCGATATGGACAAGGTAGAATCCAAAGCAGTTGCTGTACAACCAAAATTAATTATCTGCGGTGCAAGTGCTTATTCAAGAGACTGGGATTATGAGCGATTCCGCGAAATTGCAGATAAAGTCGGAGCATTACTTTTAGCTGATATTGCACACCCTGCAGGATTGATTGCAACTGGCTTATTGAACAATCCAATGAAACATTGCCATATTGTTACTTCTACTACTCATAAGACTTTACGTGGACCTCGTGGTGGCATTATTATGATGGGTGAAAATTTTGAAAATCCATGGGGACGAAAGACTAGAAAAGGAACGACTATTAAAATGTCTTCTATTTTAAACAGCGGTGTTTTTCCAGGTATGCAAGGTGGTCCACTTGAACATGTTATCGCTGCGAAAGCGGTAGCTTTTGGTGAAGCCTTAGAACCAGAATTCCGATATTACGGAGAGCAAGTTATTCGAAATGCTTCTGCAATGGCAAATGCTTTTAATGAAAAAGGATATAAAATCATTAGTGGAGGCACCGACAATCATTTGATGTTGATTGATCTTAGATCGAAAAACGTTACTGGAAAGCAAGCGGAAAATGCACTCGTACGGGCAGACATCACGATTAATAAAAATATGGTACCGTTTGATACGCAATCTCCTTTCGTCACTTCAGGGATTCGTGTCGGGACAGCAGCGATTACAACTCGTGGTTTTAATCCGGAACATTGTGTTAGAGTCGTTGATTGGATGGATACCATTATTAATGATATTGAAAACGAAGAATTGATTCTTCAGACGCGAAAAGAAGTGAATGCCTTTATGGCTGATTTTCCATTGTATGCTGAAGCAGCCGTATAAAATATTGAATTATAAATAACGAATATCCAATATTATTTTATTTGGATATTCGTTATTAAATACCTGCCCGATTACAAAAACAGTTTGGTTCTTTCAGGCGAAAAGACTTTGTACTTTCCTGAATAGTTCTAATACTTCTCTATAAAATATTGAGCTATGTATTCCAAATCTCTATCGCTTCTTTTCTTTTGCTTTCTCTATACGATAAGCTTATCTGGACAAACTAAAATATCGGGTACTATAAAAGATGAGGCATCAAAAGAGCCACTACCTTATGTAAATATTTATGGCCAAAACACAGGAGAAGGAGTATCCTCTGCTATCGACGGAAGCTATGAATTGACCACCAGTGATTCCATACTCACGATTAGTTTTGTGGGGTACAAAACAATCAATTTCAAAATTGATCCTCAATTAAAAGAGTTTAAAAAAGATTTCATTTTAAAAGAACATACCACAGGGATTAACTACATCCACTTAACCGCATCCCGTAAAAATTATAAAATCCCCCCTTCCGTTTCTTATTTAAAACCCAGAGATATTCAACTTAATAATGAAACGAGCATTGCTCCTTCTTTGAATATTATTCCCGGTGTTTTTATGCATTCGGGCGCATTGAATACTAATCGAATTACGATTAGAGGAATTGGAAACCGAAACCTATTCGGAACGGCAAAGATAAAAGCATATCTAGGTGGAATTCCTTTAACCAATGGATCAGGTGAAACCAGCCTGGAAGATTATGATCTTGGACTAATAGAAGGAGCTACCGTTTATAAAGGTCCTGCTTCCAGCATTTATGGTGCTGGATTAGGTGGCATGATTAGCTTGCAGGTGCCAGATGATCTGGACAGAGATGGTATTTCTTTTTCTTTAAAAAACGCTGCTGGTTCCTATGGCTTGGCAAGAAATGTTTTAGATTTTGCAATCAATCAAAAAGACAAAAGCTTTATTAATATAAATGCAAACCGAACACATAATGATGGCTATCGCGAAAACAACGAATATGATCGGGCTGGATTTGGTGCGTATGGCAAATTTCAAATCAATGAAAAACAATCCGTTCGCATGTTGTTTAATTATTCATTTTTAAGAGCAGAAATCCCTAGCTCTTTGGATAGCACAGATTATGTCGACGAACCAGAGCAAGCAGCCTTTATCTGGAGACTTGCCAACGGTTATGAAAAATCAGAAAAACTATTGGCTGGTATATCTTACGAAGCTGCTATTGGAAAACACTTTAATCAAATAACGAGTGTTTTTGGTAACGTACTTACTGCTTTCGAAAGACGCCCTTTCAATATTCTTCGTGAAAACTCCATTATTATAGGTGGGAGATCGGAGTGGATATATGATTATAAAGATTTTGATCGCTTTTTTACAAACTTTGAATTTCATATCGGCGGAGAGGTCTTTGATGAAGAATACAATTGGCAAACCTATGATACAGATGGAGAAGGATCGAGAGATACCTTATTGAGCGACAATAAAGAATTAAGATATTATTCTAATGTTTTTACACAAATAAAACTTGATATCGATTACTTTATTTCTCTTTCTTTGGGTCTAAATCGAAATTATACCTCTTATGTTTTTACTGATTATTATAAACAAGATGGTAATCAAGGAAGCTTTAAGGTCTTTCCGCGTACCTGGTCTCCGTACTTTAATCTTGGACTTGATTTAGAACGTTGGGTGGGCCGCGAACTTGCACTATCGACAACCATTTCCCACGGTTTCTCTCCTCCAACACTTGAAGAAACATTGCAGCCTGATGGTGCCATCAATCGAGATATTCGTCCTGAAAAAGGCTGGAATTACGAAGTCGGGGTAAAAGGTTCGACTAATAATTCTAACTTCACTTATGGGTTGACTTTTTATTCTATGCAAATCAAAGATTTATTAGTCGCAAAACGGGTGTTCTTCGATCAATTCGAGGGGATTAATGCCGGAAGGACGAGTCATAAAGGAATAGAGGTAGCACTCGCCTATGAGTTCAATGTTGAATCTATGCAGTTTAAGCCTTTTATCAACTACACCTATTCGGATTATACTTTCAAGGAATTTATTGACGAAGAGGAAGATCATTCTGGCAATCAACTAACCGGTACTTCCCCGCATTTATTAAACGGCGGTGTTCATTGGAGCAATCAAAAATTTTATGGCAATCTAATTTATCGGTTTGTAGATGCTATGCCGATGCGAGATGACAACTCCATTTTTTCTGATGCTTATCAATTGGTAAATTTAAAAGTCGGTTATAAAAGAGTGTTCGAAAAAAAATGGAATGTTGATTTTTTTGTCGGGCTTAATAATGTCTTTAATGAAAAATATGCTTCGATGATTCTGATCAATGCTGGTAGTTTTGGAAATAATGCTCCCAGATATTATTATCCTGGCTTACCACGAAATTTTTATGCCGGTATAAAAGTAGGTTTCAACGAATAAAAAAAAATTAGCTTTTTGAAAATACAAATCATCCCACATAGTGAAATCGATAAAGTAAAATGGAACAGCTGTGTCCATTATGCGAGCAATGGAAATATCTTTGGCTATAAATGGTATTTAGATACTATCGCTAAGGAATGGGATGGTCTGATTGAAGGTGATTACGAATCTGTACTCCCGCTTTTCATTACCGAACGAGCAGATCTTTTACAACAGCCAAGTTTACTTCGAGAAGCTGGTATTTACTCCATCAGTTTACTTTCTCAAAAACGAAGTCAAGCTTTTCTAGAAGCTATTCCTGAACAATACACCAATATTCAAATTCAACTCAATGAAGGAATTCAGGTAGCTGATCATTTAGGATTCAAAACGCAAGCTGTCGAAAATTATCAGCTTTTATTATTAGATGGCTTTGATACGATTTCTAAAAGGTATGCACCAGAAACCATGCGGTTACTAAAAAATCCGGATCAAAAGAAACTACTCCCCTCTTCGAATGTCAAACCAGAGAAAATCGCTGAGCTCTTTAAAGAAAATGCACCTTTTGCAAAAGACAATGAATTCTTTTTCCACGGCTATCAACGCATCATGTACAATGCGCTACATCGAGGCTGGGGTGCTACCTTTGGAGTTACAGATTCAGAAAAAAATCTATTGAGTGCTGCTTTTTTTATTTATAGTCAGGGGCGAGTCATGCAATTACTTGCAGCAAGTAATCCCAAAGGAAAAATAGTAGGTGCCTATGAATATTTAATGGATAATTTCCTGCGAAGCCATGCAGGTCGACCTTTGGTTCTGGATTTTAATACGACTGAACAGTACCCGGAAAATTTCGGCGCGAAAGCAAATACATTTTTACGTTTGGAAAAAGGAGAAATAGAAAAGGCTAAAAAAGCAAAGAAGTCCTGGCGTTTTTGGTAATTATTCTATCAGATACGGATAGCGAATATCAACGAGGTATAAACCCTGAGGTGGAACGCTCAAGCTCATAGGCAAACGCTCCTGTTCATCCATTGCTTTTTTAACTTCCTGCAGACTAAGCTTTCCAGTTGCTACATTCAATGACATCCCGACTATCAATCGTACCATTCCTCTTAAAAATCGATTAGCGGCAATGTGGAAAACCAATTTCCCCTGTTCTTCATCCAGTATCCATTCTGATCGAAACAAATCACAGTTTAAAGTTTTGACCTGCGTATTCGTTTTACAGAAAGGGAAAAAGCTTTTATAATTTAATAGCAATGCAGCAGCAGATTGTAGCTTTTCGAAGTCTATTTCTTTATAAAAAGGAAAATAATATGCGGTATCGATTTCAAAAGGTGTCTTTTCAAAAACAATATGGTAAGCATAAGCTCTGTGGGTCGCATCAAACCTTGCATGCGCTTTCTCATCTACCGCATTTACAGAAGTGATCACAATATCCTGTGGCAAATGTTTGTTGATCCGTTTTAAAAAATCATCCGGCATGATGCCATCAAAATCAAAATGCGCTATGTAATCCTTAGCATGTACCCCACTATCCGTTCTGCCACAGCCTGTAACAGCAATTTCTGACCTTAGAATGGTGGAAAAACCTTTTTGAATCGTTTGTTGTACACTCGGATCCGAAGGCTGTATTTGCCAACCATTATAAAGAGTCCCTCGATAGGAAAGTTTTATAAAATAGCGCATCAAACGAAGGTAATTTAAAATTGAAAGGAATGAAAAAAATGAGGAATGAAAGAACTTTAATTGGACAAAATTATAATTCGAAATATCAACAAACCCAAGATTTACCATCGCCATATTGTTGTTTCATTTCCAGAATCCGCATCTCAGACTGCTCGATTATCAGGTCATTATTATACCGTTCATTTTGCAGATTAGTCATTTGTCGTTCCTTCCCTATTGATTCAATCCGAGCATCTTCTACTTCTTCTTTAATCATCCCTTCCTCCTCAATCCGGCTTTCAGTAATCTCTACTTCCACCCCTGCATCATTGGAAGAGAGTCGAACATCTATTCGTTTCTTTTTTCCTTTAGGCAAAGCGTTTACCCGTACTATAGATTCCTGGTAACCAATTCGA
>CAYXQH010000185.1:0-9539 GCA_964467425.1 uncultured Saprospiraceae bacterium | reverse complement strand
ATTTTAAAAAAATCCTTTTATTAATTATATTGCATGCTTTTATTAATAAGACCCTATTAATTTAGAAAACATGAAACAGTATTACTACGCGAACGGAGATCAACAATTAGGTCCTTTTACCATACAGGAATTACAATCGAAAAACCTTACTAAAGACACATACGTCTGGTATGAAGGACTTTCAGACTGGACAAGAGCAGGTGATTTACCAGAAATGAATCCTCTTTTTGGAGCAGCTTTAGGGCATGATCAACCAATTGCTAATCAAAATCAGCCAACTGTTCAACAAACTCCACAAGCACCAGTAAATCAAGGAGGATACCAGCAACCAATTGGGCATCATGGCAATCCTCAACAACCATTAGGTCAAAAGCCTAAAACCTGGTTAGTGGAATCTATATTGGTTACCATATTTATGACGTTAACTTGCTGCCTTCCTCTTGGAATAGTTGGAATAGTATACGCAAATCAAGTAGAATCAAAATGGAAAGCCGGTGATTATAACGGCGCACATAAAGCATCAGATAATGCTAGAATCTGGACGTTAGTTTCCTTTGGACTTATAATAGTAGCAATTATTTTCTATGTTATTATGGGTGTAATTGGAGCTTTAGATAGCGGTTTCTAATCCATGTCAAAATCTTTAAAACTGTTACTTGCTTTAGTATTTTTAGCATTCCTTTTTATCTATGGAATGTTTGATCCTGAAGCAAGTAATTTTTTTCCTAAATGCCCTTTCCTTTCGCTGACTGGTTTTCAATGCCCAGGTTGTGGTTCACAACGAGCAGTACATCAACTTATCCAGGGCAATTTCTCCGGCGCTTTTCAGTATAACCCTTTATTAATAATTGCGCTTCCATATATTCTCGCTGCAATCCTATTTGAATTCCCTTCTTTCAAAAATAAATATCTTTCTCTACAAGCTTTCTTATTTGGCAAGAAGACGATTTATCTTATTTTCATTATTATCGTTTCTTTTTGGATATTTAGGAATGTATTTTAGCATTGTTTTTGAACAAACCTATAAAACTACCTTTAGTCACATTTAATCAACAATTAACATATGTCACTATTTACGAAATCAATTTTTCTTTTGGCTATTTGTTCTTTTATTGCTTGTGGTGAACCAAGTGATAATACTGCTACCCAATCAAGCACAAATCAACAAAGTCAACAACAAAAACCGAAAGCTAAAAAGAAAAAGCCTGCTCCTGCAAAGAAATTCTATTACACGTCGGAAAGACATGGGTTTACCATACTACAACCTGCAGGTTGGGAAGTCTTAAAAGATCAAAATAAAAATCTGCCTATTGCTTTTATAAATCGAGCACAAGGTGCATCTTCCAGTGGAGCAGAATCTATAGGTATTGCTGTAGAAGAAATCGGGAATAGTACTTTAAATGATTACTATGAGTTTTCCAGAGATCAATTAATAAATATGGGTGGTGTGGATACTGGAAGTATAATTGAGGAGTCGACTGGTACAAGTGCACAAGGTCAAGCTTTCAAGCGAATTATTTTTAATAGAACCGCAAATCAAAAGACCAACACTGTGGTTTCCTTTCTTTATTTTCATAACAATAAAGGATATACCGTAACCTGTAGCTCGATGGTCCAAAAATTTAATAAAATGCGTGGATTCTTTGAAGAGACTGGAATGAGCATTAAGTTTCAATAAAGATCAAACACATAAAACACTATTCCGTTTCTTTTAATAAGTTGTGTTCTAGTTTGTTTGTCGCAGATATGTTTTTTGATATGGTAAAGCAAAAGGTTGTTCCATTTACTTTATTTCTTTTACAATAAATTTTTCCTCCATGTAAAAAGGTTATTCTTTTACATATGGAAAGACCGATACCATTTCCTTCAAATTTATCTCTTGTGTTAAGTCTTTTAAAAGGCTTAAATATTAGTTCTTGATATTCTTCTTGAATTCCAATGCCATTATCAGCAACACTAAATAACCATTCGTCTCCTTTATCCTCATAAGTTACTTCAATTTGTGGTACTTCAGCAGTATTGAATTTAATTGCATTCAATATTAAATTATGAAATAACATTTTCATTCTATGCGGCTGGCTGATAATAGTTTGACTAGGCGAATTAACCTTTATTTCAACCTTTCGTTTTTTTATCATCAATTCTAATTCTTCCAAAACTTCACTAAGTAGTTTTGAAAAATCAACTTCCTTAAATTGATCTTCAACTTTTTCAAGTTTGGAATAGGACAACATTTGGCTAATCAAAGAAGACATCCTTATGGTACCTTCTTTTATATAATTTAAATACTCTCCGCCTTCTTCATCTAAAACAGCAGCATATTTCTTTTCTAATAAGCCCACAAAACCACCTATCATTCTAAGTGGTTCTTGTAAATCATGCGATGTAGAATAAGCAAATTGTTCTAAGTCTACATTTATCGTTTCAAGCTTTGAATTCAATTTTTTTAAATGCTTATTACTTGAAACTAGTTCTAGTTCCATCGTTTTTCTAACTGTGACATCTTCATACGTCCCCAAGATTCCTATAATGTTCCCATCAGAATCAGACAATGGTATTTTACTTGTTCTTAACCATCTTGTTGATCCATCATTTATCGTTTGTGGTTCTTCAAAATTAATTTGTGGTATTCCAGAATCCATTACTTCCTGATCAATTTTTCTGAAAAAGTCAGACTGTTCTTTGCTCCAGGGTAAATCATAGTCATTTTTACCAACTATATCATCTGGAGTATTTAATCCTGCTGATCTTGCAAAATTCATATTACAGCCCAAATAGGTACTATCCCTGTCTTTCCAAAAGACAAATGATGGGATATTATTCAAAACTAATTGGAGGAATTTTTCTTTTTTAAGTAATTCTGTGTTCATGAAATGACAAATTATAACACTTTAAACGCAAAACCAGACAAAGGGTTGCTTTGAGCAAATATTGCATACTATTCAAAGCGCATATGCAATGCTCTACGATAAACACAATACCTATTCAAGGCATTGATGCATATTATCCCAATTAATCTATGGGTACCAGTCTTAAAATTTGTTGAAAGGAAATGAATTCTATGTCTATTATACTTATGAGCTATTCTTATTTCTTTTTATTAAAAGATAATAAATACCGAATAAAGTCTTCACTACTCATATACAATTGTTCTTCTGTGGAGTTATAAACGATTCGACCTTTTTGGTCAATAATATAAAGACAAGGCAATTTATCTACCTTATAATCTTTTGCGATTTGCGATCTATAAGCACCATTCGCAAACAGATGTGTTCCTGTAAATCCCTGGTTGGCTACAAATGACTTCCACTGGCTTTTTTTATTATCCAAAGAGACATATACAAAAGCCACTTCATCTTCGTTAAATCTGGATTTCCAAATTTTACTATTCCGCATTTGATAAATACAGGGCGTACACCAGGATGCCCAAAAATCGAGGTAGATCACTTTACCATGTAGATCGCCTAAGTTAACAGGTTTTCCATCTACGTCTACCAAATTAAAATGTGGTGCATAATTCAAATGGGACTCTTGCTCATCCAAAGCCTGCAGCTGATATTTACTATACGCATTCATCGACAAAATCACAGCTGGATCTTCGGCTTTTTCTTTTGCATTTTTTGCACTTAGTACGCGTGGATCATCAAAGACCAAATAATTGGTAGAACCATAAATGATTTCTTTTTCAGGATAAATTTTATCAAACGTACTTTTGATTTTATTTAAATAACGACTATCAATTTTTTGATACGTAAGTGCTTCGATTTCTTTTTCCATCTGATCTTGCTCTTCCAGCGATAAGCGCCAAAAGACTTCACTTGCTATTTTATAT
Organism: uncultured Saprospiraceae bacterium; assembly: GCA_964467425.1. Classification (GTDB taxonomy): domain Bacteria; phylum Bacteroidota; class Bacteroidia; order Chitinophagales; family Saprospiraceae; genus JAHDHW01. Next base: position 5,707 of record CAYXQH010000185.1, on the reverse strand, counting down.
TCTTTTGTTTTTCCATGCAACAGCTCGTTCATATCAATGGTGATACTATCCGGCTGTTTTTCGAACTCAGCCCCTACTCCAACGATCCAGCCGGTCAAGCCATCCGTTGTTTTTACTTTATACCAAAAATCTTCATGTAAGGCATCCTTGATCATTACTTTTGATCGAAAATCAGATTTCTCATTTAAAAATTTAAGTTCTTCTCCTTGCTTAATTTGTCTCAAAACAGGAGGTCGCTCCGGCTCTGAAAGCAAGAGCATACTCGGTGCAGTAATTCGAATTTGAGTAGAATAAAGTGAATCGAATTCTAAATTTACCAGGTTTTGTTTTCGCAGTAATAAATATTGATCCAGGAAAAATAAATAGTTTTTATTATTCAATGCCCGATCATTAGAAATCAATACTTCATTTAAGAAAGAAAAATATTCTTTAGGAATTTCCGGATAAGAAGATTCGTCAGCAGGGACTCGCTCTTGTGGAAATCTTAGTAGAAAGTATGCCCACCAATAATCTATTTCAGCGCTAATATAATGTTTAAATGAAGCGGTAAATTGTTTTTTAAAAAACGGTGTGTATTCGTTAAAAAATGCCCACTTATCCATTCTGACTTTATCCATTTTCCCTCGGAAAACCATTGGCTCATTTCCTATCAATTCATAAAATAAGCCGTCTCCAATAGAATGCTTAAATTTTCGATAATAACTAAGTAAAAAAGTATTCTCCGCAGATCCTGCTCCTTCATAACTAATACTAATCGGTGAAGCCACCTCATCAATATTAATTTCCAGGTTAGCTCCGGGTTCCATAAACAGTGGAATCTCTGTGTTTTTATAAAACAACTTGCCCAATGCTGGTTCTGCTAAATTGAATTGAATTGAAAATAGCCCACTAGAATCTATAGGGATATAGAAAATCTCTTCATCCATCGAAATATAATCGAGATGAAACCGAAGTGCTAATTCTTTAACTTTAGGATTATCAACTTTTCCTTTAAGAAAAGTTTTTTGTTCAGTTGGTTCTGCGGCTGTTTTGTTGATAGCGAATCCCGCAAAGAAAGCGAGAATCATCATTAGTTTAAGGTACCAATGCATGATTACTCTTTTTAAATTAAAAATTAATTATGTAGTCAGCCAAAAAAATTGATATAATAAATTCTTTAAGAATAATTTATTACACCGCCATTTTGATTTGGCATTTAAGTTCCTGCCTAATAAGTAAAAGTCCCGTATGGACTTTCGATCGTCACTTGCTCTCCTTCAAAGTTTTCAACATGCCCAATAATTTGAGCATCAATATTAAAGCTTTTCGAAAGATCAATGACTTCTTGAGCATGCTCTTTTGGAAGATAAACTTCCAATCGATGCCCCATATTAAACACCTGATACATTTCTTTCCAACTACTTCCTGACTCTTTTTGGATCAGTTGAAATAGATAAGGTGTTTCTAATAAATTATTTTTAATAATGTGTTTGTCCTTTATAAATTTACTGACTTTGGTTTGCCCTCCACCAGTACAATGAATCATTCCATTGATTTGGCCTGGCAGTGCAGTCAATAATTTTTGAATAAAAGGAAGATATGTTCTAGTTGGAGATAAAATGAGTTGTCCAACATTTAAACTATCAAATCCTTCAATAGTTACAGTATCTGTTAATTTTTTACTTCCGATATAAGCCACTTCATCTGGCATCCCACTATCAAAACTATCAGGAAATTTTTGACCATATACTGTATTTAAAACATCATGTCTTGCAGAAGTCAAGCCATTGCTTCCCATTCCTCCATTATAAGTCGTTTCGTAGCTTGCCTGTCCTGAGGAAGAAAGTCCAACTATAACATCTCCATCTTTTATATCATTGACCACTAAATCAGCTCGTTTCATCCGGGCAAATGCAGTATATCCAACATCAATGGTTCGAACGATATCCCCCACATCAGCTGTTTCTCCTCCTGCCAGGTGAACATCAATTCCATATGGACGGAGCATTTCTAAAAAATCATTTGCGGCGTTGATTAGTGTACTGATTACTTCTCCGGTGATTAGTCGTTTATTTCGACCGATTGTTGAGGAAAGTAGAATTCCTTTTGTACAACCAACACAGGCCATATCATCAAGATTCATAACAATAGCATCCTGAGCAATCCCTTTCCATACGCTCACATCACCTGTTTCCTTCCAATATAGATAAGCAAGGCTAGTTTTAGTCCCAGCAGTATCTGCATGCATCAGATTGCAATAATCTTGATCACCAGCAGCAATATCAGGCATAATTTTACAGAAAGCAGTCGGAAATAAACCTTTATCAAGGTTTTTGATAGCAGCATGCACCTCATCTTTGGTAGCAGAAACCCCTCTTAAATCGTACTTGTATTGATCAGACATAGTCCCCAGTATTAGTCGACAAAGATACAATTATGTATCAAATAAATAACAGCATATCTGGAATTTATTCCTGCCGTATAAAATCAAGCTAGCTTGGGTACTTTTTTTGGATTTAAAAACCTGACATATTCAACATATTAGGTTTCTATTCAATTTAAATATGGTCTACATTTAAGGCATAATTAGCAAAGGTTGTAATTTATTTCAACTGAGCTTTTATGATTATTTTATAAAGCTATTGAAAACAAACCGGGCTGGGTGGAGGTATCAAACTCGTGGTGCCTCCATCTTCGCCTACATTCTTCATCAAAAATTGACAAAATGAAAACTAAAATCTGCCTACTCTTATTTCTAAGTTTACAAATTTCTTTATTTTCTCAATGTGTCATACCAGATGCCATTAGCTCTCAGGATGGAAACGAAATTGATGCCAAAATTTTAAATGGAGGGGATTTATTTTGGGATGGAAGTGATGGCAGCTTTATCGCTCCTGCAAATGATCCTATTCCAAAATCCAGTGTTTTTGCTGCAGGTCTTTGGATGGGAGGTATAGATCCGGGAGGAGGATTAAAGTTAGCTGGTCAAACTTATGGTAGACCTAGCGGTCTTTTTGATTTTAGTCCAGGTCCATTAAATGATAATGGTACGGTTAATGAAGAATACTGTGTTAATTTCAATAAAATCTGGAAAGTAACCATTCAGGATATTCAAGCGCATCAATTAGATTATGCAGATAACGGAATTATCGACAATCCAATCGATGCTATATTTAGCTGGCCTGGACGTGGAAGCAATGAATTTCTGATTTATAATGGTTTCGTACTTCCAAGCTACGTTACGGACTATGCACCATTCGAAGATTTGAATGGAGATAATACCTATGATCCTCATTTAGGGGAATATCCGCATCCGCCAAATACAATTCCTGAACTTTCTCCAATCACGATGAATTGGACCATTTTTAATGATAACACAATTCATCTTCAAACCAATGGAGACCCAATTAATGCTGAAATACATTTGACGTCCTGGAGTTTTGATTGTCCTTTAGACAAACAATTGGATAATACGATTTTCACTTCCCATCGGATTATTAATAAATCTCTTGAGCCGCTTGATTCTTTTCATGTAGGCATATGGGTAGATTTTGATTTAGGCTGTTATCTGGATGATTATATTGGATCCCATCCTGCTCAGAATGCCTTCTTCGCATATAATTCTGATAATTTAGATGGAGAAGCTAGTGCAACAGATTGCCAGGGCGTGAATACCTATGGTGAAAATATTCCAGCTCAGTCGATTCAGTTTTTAAATCAGTCTTTGGATTACCTTACTTATTATAATAACAGTGGTGTTGGCATTCCTCCTCCTCCGGGTACCTATGATCCTAGTACCCCCATTCAAATGTTTAATTATTTAACCGGATCCTGGGCTGATGGAACGCAAATGACTCAAGGAGGTGACGGCTATAATCCAAGCAGTACTGAATTTGTGAATCATGCTTTTCCGGATAATCCAAATGATCCACAAGGCTGGTCCATGTATCAGGAAGGATTGGCTGATGGAGATCGAAGAATTGTAGCCAGTCATAGTTTTGGACAGTTAGAACCTCAAGAGGTGGTGACGCTTGATATGGCTTATAGTTTCCATAAATACAATGCCATCCCTGATCATCTGGAGATCGTAGATCAAATGTACCCGGACATCGATATGGTGCAGCAGATGTATGATATGGAGTTTAATGGCTGGTGTGGTGCAGTAACAGATGTAGAAGATCTTTTCGAAGAGAAAATAGATTTATACCCAAATCCTTCTACCGGTCTTTTTAACCTAAATATTCATCAACAAAAAGTGGAAAAACTATCGCTTGTAGATGTTAGAGGTCGACAACTTTGGCAGAAAGTTGAAACTCAGTTGGGTAATGTCACCCTTGACTTTAGCCACTTTGCCAAAGGCGTTTATTTTCTACAGATAGAAACAGATCAGGAAAGGTTTGCTAAAAAATTGATCATTCAATAGGTAGTCAATAAACTTGTTCGCTTGGTAATAAATAGTTTTTCATTCTAAAGCATAACGCTTGTTCATAATTCCTTTAAAGCTCACCTTTTCAGTCGGTGGGCTTTATTTTTTTTAATTCATTCCTATTCCTACTTCTTTTGCAAAATTAAAGAGAGCCAAGGCTTTTCAAACCTTAGCTCTCCTTAATTATTATTTAGCTTATCTACAAGCTATAATGATTTTACATCTAAATGCTTAGATTACTTCGGTACCATATCCGGATTCAATAGGTCGTAAAACTGATCTAATTTAGGAAGTATGATAATTCTGGTTCTACGATTTGTCGAACGTCCTGCAGCAGTATCATTACTTGCCAACGTATTATATTGTCCTCGACCTGCAGCAATTAAGCGATTGGGGTCAACGCCATAATTCGTTTGCAAAGCCCTAACGACAGACGTTGCTCTTTTCACACTCAAGTCCCAGTTATCTGAAGTACATGAATTTTTAATTGGCACATTATCGGTATAGCCTTCTACCATCACTTCAAAACCAGGACGCGACTTGATGATCGTTGCGATTTTCCCCAGTACATCGTTGGCTCTGGAAGTAATATTAGAACTTCCACTTTGGTAAAGCATTTTATCCGAAAGATTGATAAAAACAACCGTTTTGTCCACACGCACCTCTACATCATTATCTTCAATTCCGTCCTTTAACTCCCCTTTCAGGTTTACTGCTAAGGCTAGATTGATGGAATCGGCTTTTGTTTTAGCCGCTTGAATTAAATGAATGTATTCGTCTTTTTGAGCCAGTTGATTTAAGGTCTCTTTGATGTTTTCATTAGCAGACTGAGAAAGCACGGTAAGATCTCCTACCTGATCGACTTGTTTATCTCGTTGTTGTTTTAAATCTTCGACCTGTGTTTTCAGGTCAGTAATCTGCTCTTGCTTTAATTCAAGTGTATTATCTTTTCCTGAGACCTGACCTTTCAAACGTTCGTTTTCTCTTTGACAGGTCGTGAGTTTAGACATATATTCATTTAAAGATTCTCCACAATTTCCCAAATCTTTATTAGCAGCGTCTAATTGAGTTTGTAAAGAGGCAAAATGCTTTTTACTGACACAGGAAAACATACTTAGCCCCAAACAAATAAGCATTACAATATTTAATATTTTTTTCATGGTTTAGTTTTAAAAAATTTAGCGAAACATTAAACAGAAATAATTAACAAAAATAAAAATGAAAATAGTGAAAAGTTTGGGTTTAAAAAATCCAAAGGTAAAACGATTTATTCATATCAAATAATAAAAAATATATATTTAG
>CAYXQH010000184.1:0-9545 GCA_964467425.1 uncultured Saprospiraceae bacterium | reverse complement strand
CAATTGAATTCTACTTCAGTTGGTTTATCTTATTCTTATTTGATTCCAATGGATAAGCATAACTTGCATTTTGGGATTGAAGCTTTGTGGAATCAGAAAACAGTAGACTGGGATCAAATTGTTTTTTCTGATCAACTAGATGCAGTAAACGGTGCAATTTTTTCGACCACCTTTGTTCCGATTTTGGAAAAAACAACCTATACGGATTTTAGTATGGGAGTGCTTTGGCGATTTGAGGATGATATGAAACTCGGAAAGCGTACCTATAAAGATGTTCGACACAGCATTGGTTTTAGTATGCATCATCTTCCTGCTTTGTTTGGAACAAACAGTGGGGGAGAGTCCTTACAAAATTTGGAAACTCAATTGATACCTCGATTGACTTTTCATGCAGGTTCTATGATACCTTTGACCTTTTTTAATAGTACAAAAAAAGAAATTTTAATTTCACCTAACATTAAAATTGACGTACAAGGTGATGCACTCTTAAAGTTTCAGGAGAACCTTCAGGTTTTTACTTACGGTGCTTATTTTTTGTATGAAGGTGTTTATGTTGGAGCGCTGTACCAAAATAAAAATATTTTCTCTCATCATAGAAACACAAATGCCTGGATTTTAGCAGTTGGTGCATACATTGATTCGGATAAAGATCGCCGAATGTTCTTTGGTTTTAGTTACGATGCTAACACCACAGGTGTAGGTCCATTAGCAGGCGGCGTTTATGAAGTATCGTTCCGCTATACCGGAAATGGAAAGGCGACTATATTTGGTGACGGTTCCAGAAAGAAATCAAAACGAGCATTGGATTGTTATCGATTCTTCTAAGACTCATTTAAGTCCATTTTTTAACACCACATATTTTCTTTTTTACAAGGCTATTCCCTCTCATAATCAACCCCCAGATTTATAGTAAAATTTTTGAAACAGATTTTAATGCTTATGAGAAACTCATTTACACTCATTACTCTTTTGCTTTGTATTTTTTCTTATCAAAACCTGTTAGGGCAATGTGATATCACACTCAGTGATGATAGCCCTTGTGCTTTAATTCCGGTAACATTTACAGTGGATAATCCAAGTGGTTCCTATGGCTGGGATTTAGATGGTGATGGATTTATTGATGCCTTTGGAACAAGTGTAACCTACACTTTTCCAGCGAGTAATATTGATTTAAATTATACAGTAACAATTTTTCAAAATGGACAAGTTTGTAATACGGAAGATGTTTTAGTTTCAGGTTTGCCAGATTCAAGTTTTGGAGTTGTTCCAGGAAGCGGTATTCTGGAGGGGAGTTTAATCAGAGTTTGTAGTGGAAGCCCACAAATTAGCCTGGAAATTTATAACTCTTCTACAAGTTATGCTTCTAATCAATCTTATGAAATTAATTGGGGAGATGGAACGATTGAAAATCTAGATAACACAACTTTTCCAAATACTAGTTCAATAACTCATGATTACAATGCTTATGGCTATTATAATATTAGTATCACGACCACGTCAATAAATGGATGTACGAATGTTGGCTATTATACACTATATAATGGAAGTAACCCTTCTGTCGGTTTAGCGAATCCTGGAAATACTGTAGGGATTTGTGCACCAGCAACGATTGATTTTCCAATTACTAATACTGGATCAAATCCGACAGGTACGATTTATACCATTTATGTAAGTGGAGAAGTCGTAGCACTATATACCCAGGAAAATGTACCATCTATTTTTAGTTATAACTTTTTAGAATCTTCCTGTGGTCAAACTACTGGTACCGGAAATTATCAAAATGCTTATGATGTTCAAATCCTTGCTTCTAACCCATGCGGGTCTTCTCAAGCGACGATCGAACCAATTGAATTAAGTAGTCCGCCAGAAGTGTCTTTTTCATCTGACGAACCAGATAATGGTTGTGAATCTCAGACCTATACTTTTACGAATACATCTGGAAATCTGGCAGAAGTTATTGCTGGGAATTGTACGAATTTAGCACCTAGCTGGTCTATTACGCCGGGGATCCCTGGTGTACACTGGGAGATTGTTACAGGAAATCAATTCGACTCTGATGAAATTCAGGTTATCTTTTTAATTCCAGGAGAATATACCGTTGAAATGACTATCAATAGTCCAAGTTGTGGAGCAGGTACATTCAGTCAAACTTTAAATGTATTAGATAGTCCAGATGCCACAGTCGATGGCGGATTAATTTCTGCGTCTGTGCCTGCGACTTCTGATGAATGTATGCCTTCTATTGGAATATTTACGAATAATTCAACTGGAGATAGTTTGACTTTTGAATGGGACATTTCGCCGTCAACAGGCTGGAATTATATTGACACCTTCAATCAGAATTCTACGGATTTACAGGTTATGTTTGTAGAGGCCGGTGAGTATAATGTTTCCTTAGCAGCATCAAACGAGTGTGGCACAGATGTTTGGGATACCTTACTGGTAGTTGCTGATGTTCCTGAAGTTGATATCAATCCAATCCCAAACCAATGTGGATCAGCCGTTCTGAACTTTACCACTTCAATGGTAGATATTAATGCAAATTTTGGAACACTTTCTTCTATTGAATGGTCGTTTCCAGGTGCAGTGCCTTCTACTTCATCAGCTACCTATCCGTCCAATATTTATTATGAAAATCCAGGAACATATACCATCGAGGTAACCATAGAAAATCAATGTGGAACAAATACGACAAGCGAGACCTTTGAAATTGAACCAATCGGAAATATTTCGGCTCCAGCAGATACAACAATTTGCGAAAATGCTCCCGGATTTACCCTTGTCGGAAATCCAGTAGGTGGAATATGGTCAGGTGCTGGTGTATTTAATGACGGAGATTTTGATCCATCAGTTGCTAACATTGGAGATAATCTATTGGTCTATACTTTACAAGATGGAGCTTGTACCTTAGAAGATACTACCATCGTTACGATCATTGCGCTTCCCGTAGTTGATGCAGGTGAAGATGAAGATGTTTGTATTAATAGTGGGATCATAAACCTTTCAGCGACTCCTGTTGGAGGTAATTGGTCTATTGATAATGGAGGTGTTTTGACTGGAGGAAATAATTTTGATCCAATGGCTTCAGGTCTAGGGGTATATACATTGACTTATACTTTTACGGATATGTTAGGTTGTGCTAATCAGGATTCAAAAGTGATTATGGTAAATGATTTGCCAACTGTCGAAGCAGGACCGAATCAGTCAATTTGTGAAAATCCGATTGATATAGAGTTACAAGGTGCTACTCCGAATGGAGGGGAATGGTCTGGGCCAGGAGTAACAAATGGCAGTTTTAATGCAGCTTCCATAGGACAAGGTGTTTATACCCTTTATTATAATTTTACAGACGCTACAACCGGTTGTGCTAATTTGGATAGTATCACGATGACGGTTACACCAAATGAAAGTGCGGAAGCAGGACCGGATGATGCATTATGTTTAAATGCCAATCCTTTCGAATTATTAACCGGTACTCCGGTTGGAGGATATTGGACTGGTCCGGGAGTAGATAGTTTGACCAATGTGTTTGATCCCGAAGCAGCTGGAGTAGGAACACATACACTAACCTATGTTTTAGGAACAGGTGTTTGTCAGACAAATGATTCGAAAGTGATCGCTGTTTTAGAAATTCCTTCTATTGCATTGCCGAATGAACAGCTATTATGTATTAATGATCTTCCTTATGATTTGAGTGCAGCAGCTCCATCTGGTGGAGTCTGGTCTGGGTCTGGTATTAATGGAGATACTTTTGATCCGGCAGTGGCTGGAGTAGGCGTACATTCTATAACTTATACGTATACCGATCCAAATGGAGGATGTAGTAATAGTGAAACCATTGAAATGGAAGTAGTCCCATTGCCCAATATTATAGCCAATGATACAAGCTATTGTAATACGAGCGGAGCAGTAGATTTACCTGCTGCTTTTCCACTTGGTGGAGAATGGTCAGGAGTTGGAGTTGTTGGAAATACATTTAATCCATTTTTAGCTGGTGGAGTTGGGACTTATAATCTTGTCTACACTTTTTCAGATTCGAATAATTGTGAAAATTATCAAACGGTGGTGATCACAGTTGTTGAACCAGAACCTGTCAATGCTGGAAATGATTTTGAAATTTGTATAGATGCGCAGAAATTAGATTTGGGCCAATTAGCCTCACCATTTGGAGGGACATGGTATGCGAATGGTAGTTTAGGGTTAAACGGTACCCAATTTAATCCAGCAACAGCAGGAATAGGTACACATGTGCTAACCTATACGATTGGCGAGGGGAATTGTCAGGTGTCAGATGATATTGAAATAGTGGTGAATGGTTTACCTTCCGTGGAAACAATGCCGGACTTTAATATCTGTAGTAGTGAATCGAATGTTGTTCTGGAAGCGGCTCCTTTAGGAGGCATGTGGACTGCCACTAATGGTGCAATCTTGGTTGGAAATGTATTTAATGCTAATCTTTCAGGAGAAGGAACATTTGAATTTACCTATTCTTATACAGATGGAAATGGCTGTGAAAATTCTGATGATTTATTAGTTACGGTCTACGGACTACCGCCAGTTTCAGCGAATGATACCACCTATTGTTTCGCTCCGGGTTTATTGGACTTACCACTTGCGCAACCAGCAGGAGGAACTTGGTCAGGCCCAGGTATCAATAATGGAATGTTCGACCCAGTTGCTGCTGGTGGACTTGGTGAATATACTTTAGAATATGTTTTTATAGATGATTTTTATTGTCAGAATACAGCAATAGCTACCATTACAATTATTCCGCTTGAAGAAATTAATGCCGGTCTTGATGATACTTTATGTATTGATCAGGGACTGACTTCTTTAGCGAATTATTCACCTGCAAATGGTGTTTGGTCAGGACCAGGGATTGTCGATGCTAATGCTGGAATTATAGATCCAATGCAGGCAGGATCAGGTGTACATACCTTAGTGTATTCATTCGGAACTGGAAATTGTTTAGTGGAGGATGAAAAATTAGTAACGATCATTGATTTAGAAGTTGATGCAGGGCCTGATTTGTCTAGCTGCTTTACCTATGAAACATTTAGTCTTAGCGGATATTCTCCAGCAGGAGGAAGCTGGAGTGGACCAGGGATTGTGGATGCAATAAATGGCCTGGTAAATCCTGCCGTTGCAAATCCTGGTTCGCATACATTGGTGTATACTTTTACGGATCCAATTACAGGATGCGTAAGAAGTGATGAACGATTATTGGAAATATTCCCAATGGAAGAGGCAGCCTTTGATTTACCTTCCTTAGCTTGTAGAACAGAGCCTGTTCAGTTTCAAAACCTAAGTAATCCTAATTATGAAATGTCTTGGGATTTTGGATTAGGTGCTGGAACCTCCACAGCAATAAACCCGGTTCACACTTATGATGTGGCTGGTGTATACACGGTACAATTAATTGTAGAAAATGAGTTTGGCTGTAAAGATACTGTCGAACATCAAATAATTATTGCTGATACTCCAGGGGCATTTTTTGAGCCGGATGTTTCAGAAGGATGTTCAGATTTTGGTTTTGAGTTTACAAATGAAAGTTTTGGAGATAGTCTTTCTTATTTGTGGCAGTTTGGAGATTTTCAAACAAGTACAGATGAAGATCCCGGACTTATTTATTTTGAACCAGGACTGAATGATACAACTTATTTAGTGACACTAACGGTTTCGAATATATGTGGTGAACATACGTATCAGGATTTGATTCTGGTTCATCCACTACCCAATGCAGATTTTGGAATTTTACCTCTTACTGATTGTTCACCTTTACTAGTGGATTTTGCAAATGCTTCCACAGGAACCATAACAGAATATTTTTGGGATTTTGGGAATGGAAATACATCCAATGAACAATTTCCTGCTACAGAAACTTATTTTACCGATTCGGTATTTAGTATTTATAATGTGGTATTGATAACAACTAATGAATGTGGAATGGATACTGCAACTGCAGAAGTCCTAGTCCAATCTGCCAATGTTATTGCAGCAGCTGAAGCTTCTGTAGAAGCAGGTTGTGTTCCACTTACAGTAGACTTTACGAATTTTAGCTCAGCAACGGCGACGATTGATTGGGACTTTGGCGATGGAAATACTTCTTCTCTAACTGAGCCAACACACACCTTTTCAGAGCCCGGAGAATATACTGTCATTCAATTTGCTGCTAGTGATTGTGGCTATGATACGATGGCATTGAATATTACAGTATATCCGGCGCCTGAAGTTAGTTTTGAACATACTCAAACAATCTGTTCAGGTCAAGAGGTGGAGTTTTTAAATACTTCGACAAATACCTCTGGTAACTTTTGGGATTTTGGAGATGGTGAAACATCAGCTTTAAATAACCCAAGCCATGTTTATAATACTCCAGGAGAGTATACGATAACGCTAACTGGAGTTTCTATGTTTAATCAATGCGAAGCCATTTATACAAGTACAATAACGGTATTAGATTTACCAGCAGCTATATTTGAACCATCTACTGTATATGGTTGTGCACCTCTTGATGTATCTTTCGCAAATTATTCAACGAATGCTCAGTTCTATCAATGGAATTTTGGCGATGGAAATACTTCTATTGATGAAACACCTAGTCATGTTTTTGAAGAACCAGGAACCTATGAGGTGCAATTAATGGCGACTGATTTGAATGGTTGTTTCGAAGACTTTACGATTTTCAATATTACAGTTCGTCCAAAACCAGAAGCTCTTTTTGATTATGAAAGATCGCAGTCTTGTGGATTACCAGCGGTAATTAATTTTGAAAATTTATCGGAAGGTGGCGAAGCTTTTGAATGGTCGTTTGGAGAAGGTACTACCTCTGTATTTACCAATCCTGTTCATACCTATACTGAAGCTGGTGTTTATGAGGTGCTGCTTGTCGCAAACAATCAGTTTGATTGTACAGATTCTACTTTTATGGAAATAGAAATATTTGAAAACCCAAGCGCAGGAGTAGAAATTGAAAGCATGGATGGTTGTGCTCCCTTAGAAGTTTCTTTTAATAATACGTCTTCTTCAAGTAACGAATATCTGTGGGATTTTGGAGATGGAACCACTTCAACAGAATCAGACCCGATTCATTTATACGAAAATAGCGGAGATTATGAAGTACAGTTAATTGCAAATATAAATGGCGCTTGTGCAGATACTATTACATTATCAGATTTAATCCATGTTTATGAAAACCCAATGGCTGATTTTGAAGCTTTTGAAATAGAAAATGATGGAACTTATGAAATGACTAATTTATCGATTAACGCAGATACCTATTATTGGGAATTCTCAGATGGTTCTACTAGTGATCTTGAAAATCCGGAGCATCGGTTTTTAACAAATGGAGTTCATCAGATTTATTTGGAAGCCAGTAACGAATTTGGCTGTGTGGATGATACGATCATTTCGTTTACTCCAGATTTTGTAAAAGGATTATTCCTGCCAAATGGGTTTTCTCCTGAACAAGGGATAGGAGATGTACGCTTATTTGCACCTAAGGGAATAGGCCTAAAAGAATATCATGTACAGGTTTTTTCTACTTATGGTCAATTATTGTGGGAGTCAAAAGAATTGGATGATCAGGGAAGACCAACAGAAGCCTGGGATGGGGTAGTAGATGGGCGATTAATGCCACAAGATGTTTACGTTTGGAAATGCTCAGGAATTTTTCAAGATGGATCAAATTGGAAAGGAGAGCGAGATAAGAATGGAAATTATAAAGTGATGGGTTCTTTAGTGTTATTGAGATAGTTCCTCGCTTCGCTCGAAAATTTCAGCCGAAGGCAGGAAAAGTAATATGTATATTAAAAAAAGCTGTTTCGGAAACTTTCCGAAACAGCTTTTTTAATTAAAATTATTTTCTCGCGAAGCGAGTATCTCTAATCGTTAAAGTAAGAACTATCATTAGTTCCGCCTTCTTGAACTTTTTCCATTCTTACTTTGAATTCATTGGACTTTTCAATATCATCAATTCTTGCGTAAATTTCTTTCAAAGCAATCAATGTATTCATATCGTTTGCATTCAAGCTTTCTGCTTTTTTGAAATGCGGTAATGCCTGGTTAAATAATTCATTAGACTGAACTTTTAAAGCATCGTATTTTTTCATTCCAGCTTTAGTTAAATCATCGTTTAACTTAAGCATTTCTTGTGTTACTAAAGCTGCTTTGTTGAAATAAAGTGCTCCCATGCTATAATGCGCATCAACATTCTTTGCATCTTTTTCTACAGCAAGGTTATAGTTTTTAAAAGCATTGTCAAAATAATCTTTCTCTTTCTCTGTATTTCCAGCTTCTACCTCTTTTTGATAAAGGTTGTCATAAACGTTTCCTAGAGTAGTATAAAGAGATACATTATCTGGCTCTAATTCAATTGCTTTGTCTAATCTTCCTATTAAATCATTTAGTTTTCCGATTCTTAAGAAATGGTTGATTTCTTCGAAAAGAAGACTATTATCATCTGGGTATTTTTTACGACCAGCTTCTAAATATGGGTATGCAGCCTCTGGATCTTCTTGAGCATCAATAGCATAAAGCGAAGAATAGATTAAAGCCTCATCATAATTTTTCTCATATAATTTGAGAAGGTATGGCTTAGTTTCAGCGTATTTTTTAGCATTCAAACCAGCAAGCCCAATAAGATAAAGTTGATTATCAAAAGCACCCTCTTTATCTAATGAACTTTCAGCATCATTGGCTTTCAATAAATCATGTGCTTGGAGAACTGTTTCAAAGTTTGTAAAAGCCTTTTCATATTCTTGAGCCTCATAAGCTATGACTCCAGAGTTAGAAATATGATTTTGATTTTCTTGTAAGCTTTTATGAGCTTTTCTCTTTTGATTACTTTTAGAACTAAGCTCTAAAGCTTTTTGTAATGCTTTAAAAGCTATGATTGCTGCATTGTCTGCCTCAATTGCTGGAGCTCCTTTGGAAGCTAATTCAGGCGTTTCTTTTGCCATTTGAACAGCATTAATTTGTGTATTTGCGATTGCATTATAAATATCGCCTTTCACTTGATAAGGATCTTGAGCGTTTTTGATTCCAGACAAGTCACCGGTCATAGCATAATCAATTCGCTCTTTTGCTTTTTCCAAATTTTCATTTGTAGTAGGAGCCATATTGTAATTAGCTAAATATTTTCTAGCTTTTTTATAGGCTTTTTCATGATCCTGAGCAGAGAGAGAACCAACAAATAGGATAGCAATAAATGCAAAGACTAACTTCTTCATAATTAATTTACTTTTTTCAATTTTGAAATGGATGTAAAAGTATAAATGTTCTCAAAATTCGGTTTTATAAATTTTGACAAAATTAAGGAACTTTTATCCTTTATTTAAATTTATGACAGCTATTGTGATTTTTCGTCACCCGAGCGTATAAAATCGCTGCCGATAATAGAATTTTTACTCTATTTACCATTGCAAAGAACGGTAGAAAAGCACATATCATGCAATTTTAGGTCTTGTTTTAGCTTAGATTTAACAGGATTTCATATTGATATTAAAATAACGTTAAAATAAAGATTCTACCTGATGAAGCAGTTT
>CAYXQH010000183.1:4766-9591 GCA_964467425.1 uncultured Saprospiraceae bacterium | reverse complement strand
AATATTCCATAACTCCCGTCTTTCGGTTCTTAACTTACCTTAAACCTCTCTGGATTTTATTCTAGTAAGTAACCCGCTTTTGCGAACTCTGGATACATTTAATAGTTTTCCATCACTCATTTTCACTCGACCTCCATCTCCTTTGAAGTATTTCATCAGATTTTCTAAATTGATGAGATAAGAATGATGGATGCGGTAAATGGAAAGATCATTTTCTAAAGCTGTTTCTAAATGCTTAATAGATTTACAAACAACGGTAACTCCTCCTCCTCTCAAATACAGCCTTGTATAATTTCCATCTGCTTCACAGTAAAGTATGTCTTCAATACGAATCAAATCATAGCCTTCTTTAGAGGCTAGAGCGATACGATTTTTTAAATTGCTTTGCATTTTGTTTTAGTGTTATATGAATCCGCTCATTTATTTTGAACAATAGATTTCCTTAATACACTTGGCGCAAAATTATACCGCTTTTTAAAGCATCTACAAAAATAAGCCGGATCTCTAAAACCTACTTCGAAAGCAATCTGCGAGATATTTTTATTTGTTGACAGAATCATTTCAGTAGCTTTTTCTAATCTGAAATTTCTGACAAAGATGCTCGTTGAAATATTTTCCAGTGCCCGAATATTTCGATGTAACTGCATTCGACTTATTCCTAAACACTTACATAGTTTTGGAATTTTAAAATTTTCATCTCCTAGATTTTCTTCTAAAACCTGCATTAGATGATTTTCAAAATCGGATTGTCTTTCTTTGATCATCGTTTATTTCAATTTAAAGAATGACCTTCTATTCTTTAATCCAAATTTAGCTCAAAGTATTACTGAATACGAAAGACAATTATTAATTATTTTCATAATAATTTTAATCAAAAAAAACCATAAACACCTTTAAATCAACAAATTAACATATTATATTTTCACAACAAAAAACTTGAAATAAATTAGTATATTGTATCAATTACAAGCTTGTTACATAAATCCAAAAGCAAAATTCTTTTAAAATGATCCAGAGTAAACTCCTAAATATTGTCAAGACCATTCGAAAGGAGGATTGGAAAGCGTTTGGAAAGTTTCTAAAATCCCCATATCACAACTCCAATAAAAAAGTTGTGGACTTATATACATTGCTTTCTAAATATCATCCAAACTATAAGGATTATCGCTTGACAGGAGAACGAGTTTTTAAAAAGTTATTTTCCAAGTCCAAACCATTTGACCAAAAACAATTGGCTAATCTCATGAGTCATTTTCTGAGACAAACAGAATCTTTTTTGGCTATTCGACAGCTGGAAAAAAAACCTTTACAGCAAGAAATTTTACGCGGAGAGTATTTTGAAGAAAACGATGAATATGATTTTTTCAAAAAAAATACGTTGAACATACTAGACCAATTAGAAAGTATCGAGCATAAGTCATCAGAAGACTTTTTCCATCACTTTTGGATTTATAATCGTTTTGTCTACCATCCAAAAACTCCAAAATCGTTTGGCAAGAAAGATCATTTCCAGATCCTATTGGAAGACTTTTCTAATTGGTATACACTTGAAAATTTAAGACTAGCCTGTGAAGCAAAATCCAGAGCTGCTTTCCGACCTGGCTCCACTCCTATTCCTTTTTTAAGCCCGGTAAAAACACGTGCTGCTCAAATAGACCTTCCACCCTACAATATCCGATTGATGCTTTTACAATTATTGGAGCATAAAAACATGTCTGATTTTCAAAAGATCACGCAATATTTTTTCTCTAACCTAAACCACTTAAGCCGATCTGATCAACTCCATCTTTTTAATATCTTTTTAAACTTTGCGAATCAAGCAGCTCTTAGTGGAGAGGAAGGTTATTTTAGAAAAGTATTTGATTTATATAAGCAAGGTTTAAAATTTAAATTTAGCATAGACTATGAAAAAATTAGCTCAGCTCATTTTTCCAATATAGTTGTCACTGGTATCCTTGTAAAAGAATTAAAATGGGTCAAACAATTTATAAAGCAATATGAAACTTTTGTCATTGAAGAAGATCGATTCGTTTTAGTAAATTATTGTAAGGCCCGAATACTTGCTGCTGAATTTAAATTTGATAAAGCTGTTGATATTTTATATCAAATTGAAGGGTTAAAAAATGTTTTTGCCTTTCGAGTGCGCAGCCTCCTCACTAGATGTCTTTACGAACTTTAAATACAAAAAAGCAGCTATTACGATTTACTTATTTATAGATTAGAATCTTTCGAAAAATATATTCAAAGAGATAAATACTGGAGCGAGCAGCGAAAAAAAAGTTATAAAAATTTTTGTCGCCTTTTGTACCGATTGATTCATGTACAGAAAAAGCCCAGCAAAAAGAGTAAGAAAGAATTGTTAGAAAACATCCAATCTCAACCACTTATTGCCAGGCAATGGTTTTTAGAGAAACTAGAAATTATTAAAGGTTAGCCATCAATAATGTCTGACTCCCCTATTCCTGTACCTCCTTTAATCGCTTTGGTTTGTTCTTTGGAAAGCGGATTTGCTGAGAACATTAATACTTCAAAACTTTGGATTTCTTTTATTTGCTTTTTCATAAGGCAAAAGGATTTTAGTCTTGCCGATGTAATTGAATCGACAAGGCGGGTTTAGAAAAATTAAAATCGAACAGTGATTTTCCCTTAATCCTTAGAAAAAGGAAGGCGTTACAAAAAGGCAGGATTTTTTTTTATTTTGTGGTAACGAAAAGCCATATTAACGGATTAATGAGTGGATTTATAAAAGACGAAGCAACGCTAAATAAAATCAAAAGCGGAGATCAAGTATTTCTTCGTGCGCGCTATATGGATTATAGGGCACCTTTTGTGGCTTTTGTCCTCAAGTATTTCAAGTGCAGTGAGGAAAATGCTTTGGAAGTCTATCAAGAAGCTTTTACTATTTTTTATTATAACATAAAAGACGGTAAGCTAAGCCCACCTCTAAAAAGCGCTTTAAAAACTTATCTATTTGGAGTTGGTAAAAAGGTTTATCAAAAGCGTTTTCAAGGAACCTATCAAAACAGAATGATTTTTCCGGAAAAATGGAAGGATGAAATAGAAGGTGCTTCCGTTTTGGATCAATATGAATTAGAAGAACAAACGCGTATAGTTCGTGCTTTATTCAAACGTCTTGGTGATCGATGCCGAGAATTACTTCAACTCATGTATTTTGATAATTATGAAGCCAGCGAAGTTGTGGGAGTAATGGATTTCAACACAACTGGAGCGGTACGAAAACACAAATTTGATTGTTTAAAAAAATTGAGAATTTTATTCAGAAATAGTCAAGCTGGAAAACATTAATTTATGCAAGACATTAGCATAGAACAAATTGAACAATACTTCAGGAATGAACTTCCGGCTGCGGAGCTATTGACTTTTGAAAAACTATTGCAAACGGACCAAGCGTTTAAAACAAAAGTAGAAGACCATCGACTTATTTTTGAAGGACTTCGCGGAATGGAAATGGATACATTTCGAGCGACTGTTGGCAATTGGGAAGAAGAAGCTAAAAAGGCAGAAACACCTCTTGACCAAAAAGATTCTAATTTACAGTCCACATCTCCAACCCCTACTGATCAGCCCAAAATCAATCCTAAGCGTTCTATTAATTGGCGAGTCTTTATGAGTGCTGCTGCAGTTTTGCTTTTCCTAATTATTGGATCTTATTTTATTCTTGGCCAGCAATATCAGTCTCAACGTCTAGCCGCTACAAATTACGAAGCGCCTATCCTTCCCGGCCCCAGGTCAGGTTCTCCAGCTGTTTTAGCACTTGATCAGGGGATCACGGCAATGAAGGAAAAAGACTTTGAAAGTGCAATTTCTTTTTTCAAAAAAATAAGTACTGAAGATAATGAATACATCGAAGCTCAATTTTACTTAGGTCATTCTTTCTATCAGCAAGGGCAATTCCAACTTTCAATTTCTCCTTTTCAGAATGTGGTTTCCAGTCAGGACTCTCGCTTTGCTGCTACCGCTGAATGGATGACTGTAATTGCTCACCTTAACGGCAAGCACATTGAACAAGCACAATCGGCCATTCAAAATATTTTAAATCAAAACGGACACAGCTATCAAGAGCAGGCTCTTCAATTACAAAATGATATGGAATCGTTTTGGTTTGATTTAATGAATTGATTTAGGTTCTTTTTTTCCAAAAGTAGCCTGCAAATCCAACAAAAAATAACAAAGCACCTATCATCCACATACTCCAATTATTGCTCGTTTTCAAAGGGGACATATCGCCAATAGCGATAAACCCGGCCCAGTAGTAAGGGTGGGCGTTGAGGTTAACGGATTGATGAAGATACTGTTGTTTAGCATTTCGAAGTGCTTCATCTTTTACTAAGTCCTCTTTCAATCCCTTATAAAAATCAGTCATGATTTGAGATGTTGTCTGATCATTTACCGCCCATAAAGTAGTGATAATACTCTTTGCTCCCGCATAAGAAAAACCGGAGGCCATACTAACAATCCCTTCTCCTTTTTGAAGTTCTCCAATGCCTGATTCACAGGCACTAAGGACGACCATTTCACAAGATAGTTGTAGTTGATTCAAATCGTGTTGGTATAAATAACTCTCTTTTTGATTTGTAGAATCCATAGTAAATGCTATGAAACTTCGTTCGCCAAGTGCATCATCCGCTTTACCATGTGTTGCTAGATGTAAAACAGAATAATCTGGTGCTTTTTGTAGAAAATTAAATCGGGTTGCTTCGTGAGCGGTAAGGTAATCTGTTTCATAATACTGAGCTAATTGTTCAATCTCTTCAACATTATATTTTAAAGCCCCCAGTCCTGATCGTTTTTCATTGAAGGTAAG
>CAYXQH010000183.1:0-4666 GCA_964467425.1 uncultured Saprospiraceae bacterium | reverse complement strand
TATAATCAGATTCTTTTTCAATTTAGCTTCAATCGGTTGAATCAAAGCTTGATATAAAGAAAAGGCGGCTTCGTCAAAAGCTTGATTACATTTCTGATATAAGCTATCGTTTGGTGTTTCGGAAAGATGGTAGCCATAAACGCCTATTTGTAATTGGCGGATTAAATCCGGTAAGGATTGTTCTACATCCAGTTTTTGAAAATGAATAGCTTCTTTTTGCAAGACAAAAACATATTGATGGTCTTCCCCTTCTATAAAATACTCGATTAAACTTTGCTCTTTCTTTAGTTCTTTTTGGAAGGTAGGCAGATCAAAAGATTGATAGAATCGAGTTGCATAAAACTCCTGAGGATACTTCTTTTCCATTTCCTGATCCAGTTGTTTTATTTGTTGTTGAACTTTAATCCACTGTTGCGTCAAGGTTTCTTCCAGGCTATCTTTCAATAGCGAATTCTTTAGCGAATTCAATTGCAATTGATTACTACGAATGTCAATGAATTCTTGTTGTAATGCACGTTCTTGTAAAACCAAAGTATCTAGATGAGAAACAGCTTGATAGGCTTTGTTTTTATGTATACCATAAAGCAACAAACGCGCTTTTGATGTTTCACTAAATTGAAGGGCTTTTTTGGCCCAATACTGATCGCCCTCTTCCTTAAAGGCTTCATAGCAAAGACCAATCATTTCGGCAATGCGTTCTTTACTTTCGCGGAGTACTTCTAGTTTGGAAGATTGGTAATAGAAAACGATGTTCAACTGTTGCTCCACTTCAAAAATTAATTCATAGGTCGATATTGCTTTTTTAACAATAGAATTATCTTGCTTTACTTTTGCTAACTCCACCAAGCTTTTTGCTTTACCTTCAAGGCTTTCCATGATAGTATTCTCGGCATAAAACGATTGGGGATTTGGATTTTCGAATTCATCTTTAGGTTTAAAATCTGGAAGGACATATTGAAGGGCTTTTTGAAAATGAGAAAGAGCCTGCATAAGTTCTCCGGCAGCAAGATAAGTGTATCCTTTTTCGTTATTCAGTTTTCCTAATTGCCGACTTACCACTCCCGGACTAATCTCCACTGCCATTTCAACAGCATTATTTAAATATTGAATCGATGATTCATAGTCCTTATTTGCTCTAGCAATCAAAGCCAGATTTTTAAATATTACTAATTCGTGATTTTTTTTATTGGAATCTTCTGATTTTTCAAGCCAGTTAAGTGCTTTTTTTGAATTACTTTCTGCTTGATCGTATACTTTCGTATGATAATATTCTAAAGCTAAATTCTCGTATAAAATAGCTTTCGAATAGGCATTCAGATTTTTGTCTGTTAAACCATATTTGTATTCCTGAATTGCTTTATCATGTTGTTGTAATGATCGATAAACTATTCCGATATCATTACAGGCTCGAGAAGCATAGTTGGGTCGGTTATTAACTTCAGCAATCTTTTTTGCTTTTTGGAGGTAGAATAAGGCTTTTTCATAATCTCCTAAGCGGGTATTGATGTTTCCAAGCTGCGTATAAACAATGCGACTCAAATCAAAGTGTTCCTTACTTATATGTTTAGTATAAATTTCCTCCGCATCCTCATAATCCCTAAGTGCATTGTAAAAGTCTCCCTGATTAATTCGGTATACTGCAGCACGATGTGTGTATAAATTGGCTAAAGACTTCCATTCTTTTTTAGTACTGGGGCTTCGATAAAGATTATCGAATGCTTTCTGATATAATTGAAAAGCAATCTCTCCTCCATTCTTTTTTCTTCGGTCATAGTAAGCAGGAAGGATAAAACTCTTAATCCACTGGTTATAATAGTCGAGCTTTTTACTTAATACAGCTGCCTTGTTCACATAAACGAACACACTATCTGCATGGTTATTTTTCACATGAAAAACAGAAGCTTTGATATAGCCTTCCAGCCTTAAAGAATCTGAAGACGCAAAGGAAAAATTGGCTAATAGAATAAAAAAAATAGTAATCAAATACCGAATAAACATAAATCATTGGATTTTTTGAACTGCTTATGATTTATCTATCTCGCCGCCGTTTGAATAAATAAGTCAATAATAAAATTCCTCCGATTATTGGAATGGTAATTTTAGGTTTCTTAAACCATGGTTTAGAATTTGGATTTTTTCTACAATCATTACACGTTTTAATTTTACCGTCTGGTCCGTAAAAAGAATCATCAAATGTTTCGTCTACAACATAGGGTTTATAAAGAACAGAGGTTGAATCGTACGGCAAATCATACGATTTCTCTACATTGCATCGGTCGCAGGTATCTGAAACTTCTGTTGTAACAGGCTCCCCTTCTACATCAAACCAAACACTCATTTTCAAATTATATTTCGGATCACATTTTTCAAGCGTAGTATTGAATTTATTTTTCAGGCGTGCTTTGACTTTAAACTCCATACAGACGTCAGAATATTGCTTACCTGGTGTGTTTTGTAGAAGCCTCATATTATTAAACTTAAGTTCTAACTTGGAAGAACTGTACGTTTCTGTTGACTTATCCCCTATAGCTTTGTTCGAAATTTCACTAAATTCTAATGTTTCAAATACATTGCTCAAATCTTCTACGGCTACTGTTGCTGCGTAAACGGTATTGGAAGAATTTTCACGCGTATCATTACAGAATTTTAATGTGTACTCCAATGTGTTTTCAATTTGATTTTTCTTTTTATTACACCTACAAATACCTGTCAGGCAAATACTATTGGGATCATGCGTTTTCACCCCTTGTAATGAGATCAAATGAAAGCCTGTAAGAGCGGGAAAAAAATTCGGTGTCGGTGGTGCTGTCCCCGTCCCTGATACTGTGTTTAAACTATATGGAGGTCCTGATACATTTAGAAGGCTATTGATGACCTGTATATCTCCCCTCGATGAGCCTCCGACTAAAGGGCTATTTTCTTCTGTCAATAAAACAGCAAATAAATACTCATCATTGATATCAATAGCTGCCGCATCCAATGTTATAAAAAGTCTCCCTTCTTCGTAATTTATTCCAGAAATAGATTTTTTATCATCAGCGGATATTTCATAACTAATGACATCAGAAAAACCATTTAATTGATTACCCCAATCAACATTTGAATTAGGGTTTATTGTTTTTTGAAGATTCTGATCTGGAATTATCGCATTTGGATTACTTAAATGACCTGGAGTTGGTATCAAACCCGTAGGTGTTTCCTTAGCATTATAGAAAAAATGAAGTTGTCCTTCAACTTCCAGTTTATAGCTAATTGCAAAAACTATTTTCCGGCTTTGAACAACAAATGCCTTATTCACATCCAGGAAAAGGTTATTATCAGGACTCGTATAAGAAGGGTGCCCTGGAGTCTTTAACACAGGATCAGGAGTTGGAATATCGCCATTTGAAATAAGTACATCAGGAGGAGGATCATCATTGGAGTAGTTTTCTGTAAGAAAGGCTCTAACCTTTCCCATTTCATGATTTGCATTATATGAATAATCAAATGGTATTGGTGGATTATAAACACCAAACGTTTGACTCCCTTTTTGATTGATATAATGACCATCATTAAAAATCCAAAAAATATCATAATAGCTTCCTACTCCAGAATCAAGTGGATCTAAATCGAGAACCTTTAATGAAATAGAATTCCCATTACCTTGAATATCGATTTTTCTAGGTGATTGTGTTTGACCATTTATATTGAAAGGGGGCCATAACCAGAATAACGAAATCATGAATAAAGAGGAGCGGATTTTCATCTTGCTTTAGTTTGGTTCTTTAAAAAAGAATCGAGGAAACGCACCTTTAAGATAAGAAATTGATTGGACTATCTGCTTGTACTATTGTAACAAAACCAGAATCTATAGATCCAGTATTAGTAAAATACTAAGTTGAAATTTCAGAAGAGCTAAAATTGGTCGGTTTTATGAACGTTTCTTGATGTACGGTACAACTACTCCTTTCGTTCCATCTCCTCCATGAGGGTTACGAACTGCGGGTATTGTTCTCGAAAATTATTTTTAATAAACTCCAAGGGGATATCCTCAAAATGTCCATAATCTTCGAGGTACTCCATAAATTCTTTTCCTTCACGATTGTATTCTTGAAAGATAGAATCTTCTTTTCCATTAAAATCTAAAGGCGCCACATTACAACGTTCACATAGTTCTTTATTAAAAGCGGGGGAAGCTTTAAGCCAGGTGCCATTTAAGTAAATATCAACCATTCCATGCGGCGATAATTCATTGGTCCCAAGTTTTTCAACCAGGTGTTCAACAGCAATATGATTTTTCACTTTGGCAAGATGAATCCGTGCAGGAATTCCCAAGGCTCTAAGACAGGCTATCAACAAGGTAGATTTATCAATACAATGCGCTTCTTTAAAGTTTGCAATAGTACTCGCTCGCCATTTTTCTTTTTTAAAAAAGATGTTATAAGCATTATATCGCCAACCATCTCTAACCCGTGTATAGCAGGCAACAGCTTTTTCACTATCCGAAAGCTGGTCCGTTTTTAAATCCTGAACCAGGGCTTGAATCCCTTCACTTTCGTAATCCAAAAAATAGGTTGTCTTTAAATATTGCTGCATGAGTCGTAATTTTAAATACAAATATGCAAAGATTTACCCAAACTCGCGTTTTCATTATTTTAATGATTAGGTAATTGCATAAATTCCTTTT
>CAYXQH010000182.1:0-9682 GCA_964467425.1 uncultured Saprospiraceae bacterium | reverse complement strand
ATTTAGATAGGGAACGATAGTACATTTCCCTGCCCCACCTCTTTATTTTTTGTTTTCAGTAGCAAATCGATTTTATGGGCATATAAGCCTCACTGATGCGTTTTGAATTCTAGAGGTAAGGGTTTCTGTGATTTTTAATTTAAATGCCCCCTGCCCTGCTTATTTCTCAAAAGAAGATCGTTCTTCCCTCTATCTTTACTTGAAAACAATCTTAGCTGACTTTCCTATAGCTTAATGTTCATTTATCGCACATAGAATTTTATCTTCTATAATTTTAAGAAGTTATTTTTAGATGATGATGTGTTTTTATAGATTTTAGGAGTTTTGATTTTCCATCGTCCTTCGCAATTTATCGAGTTTTCGTTCCAATTCCTCATCTATTATATAAGAATCTTTAAGTAATGTATTAGTGTCGGACTTAAGAGTCTGGTCTTGTTTTCTGCCGTTTTTTGACTTTTTCTTCAGATTTGGACGCAAAAAGTCAAAATTCAGAAAGATATTGATCCCTGTAATCGCGCCTATTCTGTTCTTGGTGTAATTGTAGGTTAGATACCCTTCTCTGGCGGCATCTTTTAAATAACGAAATATCTGACGCACACTACGCCCCAAATGCTTACCAATAACGCTTTGGGTGGTTCTAAGTCCCCTGCCCTTTCCTGCCCAGCCTGTAAGTAAAGCGAGCATACAGCGGGTACCAGGCATTAAACGGGCGTCTTTCACAAAGCTTTGTTTGATTGGAAGCACATAAGACCCTTTATCTGGTAGTCTTTGATAAAAATACCGCTTGAGAACAATAGCCCCCTGCCCTGCTTCTTGCTGAAGGGTTGATGGCATTAGAGTCATTAAACGATGAAGGGTTGGATTAAGCGCAATCTGTTTCATTATATCTTAAGCGACAGACTTTAAAATTCTGTGGAAAAGGATGCAAAAAATCGTTGCAATGTCATAAATGACTTGCACTGAATTCGCACATTGGATACTCTTTAACTATTGGATTAAGAGTATCACTCTGATTTTAAAACCGCTGCGACAACAGCGGTTTTTTCTTTTCCTGATTTAAAAGCTCGTAAGCTTCTCCTTTGAAAATAGTTAAAGATGTGAAATTGATCCCCAGATAGGGAATCGGATAAGTATTACGTTAGCAAAAGTTAAGACTTAACACAACTTAACGTAAGCCATACGTCAAGTGTTAATCATTTAAACAACTGAAAACAAAAAATAAAAAATATAGTTTAACGTATGCTATCGCACTTGTTTTTATTAAAACACACGTTAGAAAATGTCTTATATCTGTATCCAATTACGTTATTTAACGGTAGAAAGCGTTAAATATCTTTTTGTATTTCCCTATACATGCGATGTCTTACTTTGTATGATATCGTTAGATAGTTAAACGTTAATGCAATGGAGTTTCTTCTATGTTTCTTTCCCCTACACAGGCTTTAAAGCAATTCAAAGTGAGTAAGCCGACACTTTATCTGGATATGAACAAAGGCAAACTGTCATATAAGCTTGATGATCGTGGCAAACGTAAAATCAATGTCGCAGAATTAGATCGAATTTATGATAAGAAGCAATCCGATAGTCCCAAAACTAAAGTGTCAGACACTGTTAATTCTGATTTAGAAAAAACGTTCGCTTACGTTTCAGATGATAAAAAAGATGTTGAAATTGAATACTTAAAAAAAATGCTACAGCTAGCAGAGGACGAAAAAGAGCATTTACGAGATTCACTAAAGCGATCCCAAGAAGGTCATAACCGCGCTACAATGCTACTAGAAGATAAAACTGGAGGGGCAGGGCACTTAGAAAAAGGCATCAAAGCACTTGAAGCTCGAATTGCTAATCAGGAACACACTGAAAAAGAGCGTCAACAGCGTGAGGCAAAACTCATTCATCGTAATAAACTGCTAAGAAAAAAACTTGTACAGGAGCAAAGTAAAAGCTGGTTCAAAAAAATATTTGCCTAATCCTCAGGACAAAATTTAAATTTATCAATCATCACTTGCATTTCATTTTTTAGATAGCTATGTATCTCTCTTATTTTTTCAACTATAAGAAGAGTGCATATCATCAATGTCTAAAAATAATCATGTTGAACTTACTGGAAATATGGGAACCAAAGCGCGTATTATTGAGCGTGAAGGTAAAAGCAGCATGGCTGCTTTTTCACTGGCCACTCAGGATAGCTATAAAGACAAAGCAGAAAACTGGCAGAGCAGGGCGCCTATCTGGCACAATATCTTAAGTTTTAATGCTTCGGATATTGAGAAATTAAAAGAGCTTGATAAGGGTGCGCGTATCAGAGTGAGGGGATCACTATCCTATAAACAAATCAAAGCCATTACCGACAAAGGCAAGCAAATTACAGTCAAAGAAGCAGCTATTATTGCCAGTGGTTTTGAACTCGCTCCCATCACACCTAAGTAAGCAAAACTATCCTGCTTGGGAGTAGGGGGCTTATTTTGTTTTCATTAGCGATTTTTTGGTTATTACACATACCTAATCTTTTTTGTTAGACGTGTCTGAGTGAGCGGATTCCTGAATTATTGTCGCCTAGCCGTCAAATGTTCGCTCGCTACCGCTCACCATCTACACGTAGATTCTCACTTTATTTGACCGCTACGCTAATGACAATAATTCCTCTCGGAACCTATCAGAAACATCTAACAAAAAAGGAGATTAAAGATGACTGACACACTTAAAACCACTAATGAAACCAAAACAGGACGCAAGCCTGACTGGAAACTGGTTCAGGAAAAAGCCTACCACAGGGTAAAAAACAATGGGCAGCTTGAGCGCAAATCCACCACCATAGATATCGCCGTAGGTTGGAATGAAACCAGCAGGGATGGTATGGATTATATCTCCTGGAGTGATAGCGTTGTCCCTGTAATGCCTGATATTGATGGGCGTATCAAACTCGTTACATTTCCAATCAAGGAGTAATGATTATCTTATATAGGGAGCAGGGCGATCAGTGGTCGTCCTGCTTTTCTTTTATGATCTATTTACTAAGGGCTTCGCCCTCGCGCAGTCAAAGGGTGTCCCCAATCTTCCGCGCTTACGCTTGTGCAGACCGGGTGATCCCCCTCCCTTTGACTTTGCTACCCCTTTCTCGGCGAAACACCAAGGGTTGCAGTCGCAACCCCATAGTTAAAAGAAAGAAAGAAAATGACTAATCATTTTAATGAAATAACAAAGCTTTTTGATAAGATCAGCCGTCGGCATAATTTATCATCTGTATTTAATGATTTTTTGACTTTAGCCATATGCAGTTATCACCACACCAATATTCAAAGCCGCCTTACCATTACCGATCCTGATAATGAAAAGCTATATCTTCAAACCATTAAAAAATATTCGCGTGATGAAATTGACTGCTTTCCCAAAATATTAGGCGAATTACACCTAAAGATACAAGATGATCCGTATTCCGATATTTTGGGCGAGTATTTCACCCTAAACATTACACGAGGAGAAAATGGACAATATTTTACACCAGAGCCTATCTGTACACTTATGACCCAATTACAAGGCGAGCAGGGAAGTGTAAAGGATAAAACTATCCTTGATCCCACTTGCGGATCAGGACGTATGCTGCTTGCTTTTGCAAAAGCCAATCCTGACAATTATTTCTATGGAGCAGATGTCTCTAATACTTGCGCTAAAATGACCACCGTTAATTTCTTTCTTAATGGCCTCAAAGGAGAAGTCGCTTGGATGAATACCCTCTCTATGGAGTTTTACGGCGGGTGGCATATCAATACGGAAGGGATCGGGATTATTCCTATTGACAAGGAACAATCTCAAATCTGGACCCATCCGCCAAAATCACCTAAAAATGAACCTGAGCAGGGAAGTCAATTGATCCTTTTCTGACCCACTATTGAACCTAAAATAACTGGAGAACCCAATAAATGCCTAGTAATAACACAAAACAAATAGCTTCCCTTAATGATGCCTTTCGCAAAAGCTTTGCTCTTGAAGCGCATAAGAGAAACCCTCTTGGTGTATATGCTTTAAGTGATGGATTTTCAAACCTATCTAAAGTGCAGCGTATCGAAGCAGCAATGAAAATTAGAAATTTTGATGATTTTAACGGAATGAATGATTTATTTGATGAGCATGATTTGGGATGGTTCCATCTGGAAAGCGGATCTCAAAAGATCTATTGGCGCATTGATTATTTTCATCAGATCGATGGATCGCAAATTGAAGAATATGGGTATGATGTGCAGAATCCTGCTGATACTAATTCGACTTTGCGCCAGTTAAAGGTCTGGTTAGACTACGAGCCATAAAACCCTCTTTTTCTTTTCAACAGCAAGGCTGACTATTTTACCTAATTTGATTAATGGTAATTCCTTTAACAAAAACACCTTCTGTTCCATCATCCTTACCTGTCGGACTTTCTTTAATCCATGTCACCCTTTGATTTCCGAGCATATCCAATAACTGATCTAAATTGCGTCCTTTAATCTCAATCTGCTGATCCAATAACTTAATAGAGATACCGCTATCTGGTTTATAATGAATAATAGGTTGCAAGGCATAAGGCATATAAAATACCTCTGCGCTTCTAAAGACGAGTTTTAGGCTGGTCACATAGGCAGATTCCAAGTCCACTCCATAAAACTTATTTTCGTGGGGCTCTTTGTTTTGATTGGCAGCAGATTTTTTAGTGTCATTGTTATCACCCTCTGTCGATTCCGTAGTCCCGATTCCGAATTTCCTTTTCAACTCCTCTTTGTTCATAGTTTGATTTTATATTCTCCAGTGATGGTTTAATGCGATCCTGATAAAAGGATTTTACGCGGCTCATATAATCGATGCGTTGCTGTTCTTTTGTTGTTTGGCTAGAAGTAGTAGATAGCTCATTGATCTTATGCGCTGAAAAGGTATCACCTGATCGTGAAATGGCTTGCCGAAGTGCTATCTTGTCATCGGTATATATTCGGCATTGCTCACTAGCTCTGGACAGGCTCGTATAAAACTGACGATCATTGGATGCACCATAGGAATCTGCGCTTTGTGCAATGAGTACCGTTTTGGCGTCATGCCCCTGAGCTTTAAAAGAAGTCGATACAAAACCATAATCAATATGCTTTGCGTTTTTATCTAATATCTGACCATTAGAGAGCTTAATATTTCCGCTCTGATCAAAACCTTGTACATCATATAACTGACCATTCATAAGCTCACTTCCTGCAAGACTTCGGGTATTTTTAGTTATTCTGATTTTATCGTTTTCAGCCAGTGCAATCCTTTCGTGCTTATAAACGCTATATAACTCACTTTTATCGCGGGGCAGGGGGCTTAACTCATTATCAAATCCTGATTGAAGTAGCACCTCTCCTTTGCCAGTTATCTCTGAAATATTATATTGTCGTCCTGCTTTAAATCCTGGAACTGATTTATGAAATTGAATGACATTATCTTTAAGGTAGCTTTCTGGGAGCTCTTTTTGAGCGGTGGTTAATTGTTTATCTTGTAATCTTAAAAGTTCCTTTTCAGCTTCCCCTAGTTTTCCATTTTCCTTTAAAATGTTCCTGATAGCGTCTGTAATCTGCTGTTTTTCTTTATTTGTAGGTGCCACAACAAATACATCATTATCCTTTTGCTGGACTTGTTTTAGGTAATCTTCAGCAATGCGCTTTTGACGATCTTCTTGAATACCTTCTTCAATAATATTACCGTTTTTATCTAGCGTATCAAAAGCCTGCTCAACTTCATTTTTTCGAGCTTCAGGCTTGTTTTTTAATCCAATACCTCTGGCTAATTTCTCAATAACAGCTTTATGCTTGGCTGTTTCTTTCTGACGAACGATTTCATTCACCCGCGCAACAGGAAGCTGGGATTGTTGCTCTAATAGCTTTAACGCATCACCAGCTTGTACGGGTGAGTGTTGTTTATAATCGCCGCTTAAGATCAAACGGGCATTTTGTTCTTTGGCGATATCAAATAATTCGTTCATTGTAGGCACCGAAACCAATCCTGCTTCATCTATGAGCGCTACATTATTCCTTAGCTGACTTTGCATCTCAGGGCTCTGCAGGAGCTTCGCTATCGTGTCAGCCCCTTCAAACCCTTTTGACCTCAAGACCCCGCGGGAGGCATCGGAGGAGGGCGCAAAGGCGAAAAAGGCCTTGCCCCCTGCTTCAATACCTTCTTTAACACTCTGAAAAAGCGTTGTCTTTCCGACCCCCGCATCTCCGGCAACCATCATCACCTGATCCTGAGAGTTTAAAACATAATCGATAGCAGCGCGCTGTCCTTTATTCAGTAGCTCGTTGGTGATCTCATAATCCGGATTAAGTGCTGCTTTAGTGTTACGGCCAGCTGTTGCTTTTTCAATTAACGCTTCCTCGCTACGAAGCATTTCTCTGGTCGTAATATGGCTTACCGTTCGATAGTCACCGCGAATAATATCATCTCTGCTGTTAAGCTCCTGAATAATTTTATCCGGCGTGAGTATTCCTGATGCAAGATCTATAGCGTACGCTAGCGCTCTTTTTTCCTGAATACTGGAGTTTCGTTCCAGATAGTGATTTAAAGACAGATCAACCGCTCTTTGAGCGGTTAACTGCTCAACTCCCTTAGACCCTTTATCTCCGTCGCTACCTCCTGATCTACCTTTTGCATTGATAATAGCGTGATATTCGCTTAAGGAGAGACGTTCTTTCCAATGTCCGGGTAACTGATTATCTGATAGGCTTTGATGTTTATCATTGCGGGTAAGCCTGCCCAAAGCAGCCTTGGCTTTGGCACTTTTTATACCACGCTGCTTTGCCAAGGCTTCTATCTCCAGAGTTCTTCCTGAATATTTTTCTATGGTTTCGCGCGAGATACATTTAAGCTCCCATCGCTTACCGCGTTTTTCCAGCTCATAACCCGCCTCTTTTAAATATTGACCGTAGGCGCTGTGATATATGCTTTCATAAAACGGAGCCATCCGTTTTACATTGGACATCTCTACGGCACGGAAACGTTTTTGTTCTTCGTGATAGGTTGCGTTAATTAATGTACAATGGCTATGGAGCTGAGGATCGGGAATGTAAGCTATTTTTCCATTAATTTCTTTTTTGAGCGGCCTCGAAAATTCGTGAACAAATTCTGCCCATACCCCTTGACCTGTTGTTTCATAGTGCTTGTCTTTGCCTGTTCCCATTTGGGTTTGCAGATCAGCTTCTAAAGCAAGCATCGCATCTTTAACCGCTCTTTGATGTGCTTTTAAAATATCCTGATCGCCTGTTATAGCCAATGCAATACTGGCACTCTTGCAGGAAGAAAACGTACAATCATATAAAGGACGTCTGTTGGCAGAATTCCGAGCGGTTAGTTTAGCACCCGTTACAGGTTCTTTATTATAAAGAAGCTGTTCAAAGTCTTTAGCTTTTACTTCTCCTTTTATGCCTAGATGGTCAGCAAGTTTCCCATGCCATTTTCCGATAATGGATGTTTTGTCACAATAGTAATCAGCCTGCGCTAAGTTTTCACGGAAGTAGCGAACGGCGGCATCAGCATTAGTACTGTGTTGAATGGAGAGCATTGATCAGAAAATGGAGTATGGGTGATTGAAGCAAAGATAGGAAAAAAAATTGTTATAGACATCTCGTCTTAAATAAATAAGACAATCAAAAATACATTTTTCAAATGCTATTTCAGCTTAAAATTGTATGCCTTTATTTGTTACTCACAAAAAAATATACCTTTATACATATCAAATACTTAACCCATTAATATATGTTCAAATTCATCTTACGCTACGTTTTAATTGGCATCGTAGTCTGGTTCTTAAAATCAATATTTGAAGTTATCCTTCCTTTTCCTACAGAATCAATGATGGATGGACTCATTGATCTTACAACTCAGGGAGGGCAAAAAACTCTCTATATAATAAGATATGTTGTTTGGATATTCTTTTTGGATTTTTTAATTCGATATTCGAGACCGATATTTAGTTTCCTTTCTCCAAATGCAAAAAGGTTCTCTGTCACTAAGCCAATGAGAAGGGTGCAAGGTGCGGCAGCAGAGTTTTTTTTATTCGGAATATCATTCATTTTTATAATGATTCTCGTAACACCATTCTTCATTCCAAGTAAAATTGAAGAACAAGCTGAAAAACTGCATAAAGATGTAATCAGAATAACCGAGGAAACAGAAAAAAATAAGAATGAAGAAATAGAAAATGCAAAAATAAAGCGTGAGGAGAAGATCAAAGAGCTATGCAAAATCATTAAACAAAGTGCGAAGCAAAATAATGAATGGCTAATCCATTCCAATTTAACAGAGTCCTATTTAACAAACAAAAATGCTCAAAAATTTACTTCTCTTAATTTTTCTGAAGAAAAATTCTTTTTTCCAAACTGTGAAGGATTTTCAGAGGAATATAAATACATACTTATTGATCTTACTAGAGAAATGACTTTAAGCACAAAAGAGTTTCTTGATTTTGAGAAAAATATTTTACCTAGATTAAGACATAGAGAATTTTTAAGTTATCAAGAAAGATATAAAAAACACAAAAAACTACTTGAAGAATACCGCTCTTTAATAGGGTGGAGAATAAGTTTTCCTGACAGTGACTTTTTAGAAGAATTATTTAAGAAAAACCCAATCAAAGAACGTAAATTGTCCTACTATAAAGATGCTATCTGGGATAATTTTAAGGAAAATCCTATCCCTTTTATCAAATCATCAATAAATGATTCTTTTCCATTAATTCTGATATTAAGTTTAATTTTATACGCACTTTCTCATCTGCCTATCAGATATAAATTCGCAAAACCATACGAGAGTTTTATTCGATTTTTAGAGCAAAGTCGTTTTGGACTTGGTGGCTCTTCCAGATTTGCTGGATTATTCGAAGAGTGGAATTCGCTGCTTAAAAATCAAACACAAGGATTATTCTTAGGTAGATCTTTGTACAATCCATATTTAACTATAGGCTCCGAAGACCCTAGACATATGATTACCATTGCTGGATCAAGGGCGGGGAAGGGAACCACTGCCATCATTCCAAATCTATTACTTTGGAAACACTCTGTTGTAGTAATTGATCCTAAAGGAACCAATGCAGCAGTTAGTGCAAGAAGACGAAGAGAATTGGGACAAGATGTATATCTCATTGACCCATTCAATATTGTAGAGGGAGAGAATACTGCTTCTTTTGACCCTCTGGTTAATCTCGATCCTAATTCACCCACAATTAGAGAAGAAATTAGCATTATTGCCGAGGCACTGGTTGTTCCTGATCCAGAACCAAAAGAGAAGCATTGGGATGATGGGGCTAAAACTGTAATTGCTGGCCTGATTGCTCACATCATTAGCAGTGACAAAATCAAAGAAAAATCCCTGTTTAAAATACGAGAATTACTGAGTCTTCCCCCTGATGATCAAAATGACTTATGGATTGATATGATGATGAATGAATCTTCAGGAAGATTAGCCATTGATGCAGCTTCTAGAATGCTAAGGGGAAAGGGAACAGCAGAAATATCCAGTATTCTTTCTAATGCAGATAAACATACAGAATGGCTTTCCAGTCCTGCCATTCAAAAAGCACTATCAAGTTCAACATTTGACTTTTCCCAATTAAAAGAAAAACGAACCACCATATACCTTATTCTTCCGCCGAACCTTTTGGAAACACATAACCGTTTTTTACGATTATTTATAA
>CAYXQH010000181.1:0-9742 GCA_964467425.1 uncultured Saprospiraceae bacterium | reverse complement strand
CCCCCGACCTGCTGATTACAAATCAGCTGCTCTAGCCAGCTGAGCTACATC
This sequence comes from uncultured Saprospiraceae bacterium, assembly GCA_964467425.1. GTDB lineage: Bacteria > Bacteroidota > Bacteroidia > Chitinophagales > Saprospiraceae > JAHDHW01. The sequence goes on along the minus strand of CAYXQH010000181.1, from coordinate 9,691 downwards.
GGCATTTTGTTATTCTTTAATATCTTAATGCTGTAGAAAAACACCCAAAAGTACCATAATGAAAAGAACTTTTTCTTGAAAACGATTGCAAAGATACATTTTTTCATTTAAAATGAAAATATTTTTTTGCTTTTAGCAAAATAAAAGGTAAGAATTTTCAAATCCTTACCTTACCTTTTTTTTTTGAGTTTTTTCCGTTATTATTTTTTAATAAATACGGCCTCTTTTTGCCTTTTACGGGATTTGTATTTAACTAGTTGCCTTTTTAAAGAATTTATCGCTTGATCCGTAGATTCTTCAAAAAGCTTGTTGCTTTCCTTCACAAATATTGAAGAACCAGGTATTTTCATATTTAGTTCCACAATCTTATCTTTTATCTGCCCTGCATTCTCTAATTTCAGTGTCACTTCTACTGAAATAATCTTATCAAAAAGAATCTGAAGCTTATTTAGTTTTTTTTCGATAAAGCTTAGTAATTTTTTATCTGCTGAAAAATGAACTGCCTGAATATGAATCTTCATAGGTAAGAACGTTTATATTTAGGTGAGAAAATATTTTTAAAATCTAGTCTTTTTTAGCTCTTGGATGCGCATTTTGATATACCGCTTTCAATCGTTCAATAGAATTATGCGTATAAATCTGTGTAGCTGATAAGTTGCTATGCCCCAAAAGTTCTTTTATTGCATTTAATTCCGCTCCGTTATTTGATAAATGTGTCGCAAAAGAGTGTCGTAAAACATGTGGACTTTTCTGTTCTATCGAAGTAACTTGAGATAAATATTTTTTTGCAGTCAAATAAACCAGTTTGGGATACATCTTTTTACCCTTCTGCGTTAGAAATAAAAAATTTCCAGCTTCTGGAAAAGTCTCTTCCAGTTCTACAATATAATCTTTCAGTCTTCTGCTTAAATTATTTGCCAAAGGTATCAAACGCTGTTTCTTACCTTTTCCAAATACTTTTAATAAACCCTGCTCCAAATCTACATCCTGTTTTCTGATACCTATTAACTCTGACCTTCTAATTCCGGTCAAATACAGTATTTCCAGGATTGCACGATCTCTTAGTCCTTCATAGTTTTCAGGAAATTGAATCTCCTCAAATAATTGCTCCATTGCTTTTTGATCTACGAACACCGGTAATCGTTTCCCAGACTTTGGGCTGATTATTTTTGACATCGGATTTACTGATAAAACGCCTCTCTTTATGATAAACTTAAAAAAGGATTTTAGACAAGATAGTTTTCTATTAATAGATTTTGTAGACTTCTTCTCTTGAATTAAAGATACCATCCATGCTCGAATATGAATATGCTTGGCAGCTTGAATACTATCCAGATCATAAGTGTTTTTAATAAAAGCAGAAAATTGTTCGAGATCTCTTTGGTAGGCTAATTGGGTATGTTCGGAATACCGCTTTTCAAACTTCAAATATTTAATAAATAGATTAGCTTGATTCATCAAAGGTGCTATATTGAAAGAGGGTTTAGGATATATTTCTAAAATATCGTTTTTATATCTAAAAAGCAATACTAGAAGTTGATTTGAAACCTTATTCGTTTAATAATAGTAAATTTCAGAAAGATAAAATTTGGCTTTAGCATTTTTAAAAATTAATGATTTAGGGTTGTTTTTTCTTTCTGACTTTTTCATCGAAAAAAAGTCAGCAAAATTCTAGACAAAAAAAGGCTATACACAAGCAGTCACCCGCTCCCACATTTTTTGTCATTCCAAACCCGCAAATTCTGCTTATCTTAAGCATACTGCTTTTTAATTTTAACAAGCTGTACTGAAATAATGCTTTTCATACTTAAAAAATAAATAACCATATGCTTTTGGTAAAATACTTTTATTATAATCTTTTAAATTAGACCATTTCACAACAAATAAATCATTTAAAACCTGCTATTCGATGAAAAGAGAACGGAAAGAAAAGCATTTTATAAAAAAACCTGTTTATGAGGGTGGTTTAACTGCTTTGAGGGCATTTATCAAAACGAACTTGAAATACCCGCAGACCGCATTAGAACATCAAATTGAGGGCACTATACTTGTTCGATATACCATAAATTTCCAAGGAAAGGTCATAGCAGCAAAAATCGTAAAAGGAATTGGCTATGGATGTGACGAAGAAGCGGTTCGATTAGTAAAACTTTTGAAATTTAAAATAGGTAAAACCAGAAAAATTAAAATCCAGTTTCATAAGAGTATCCAAATCCATTTTAAACTTCCACCAAAGAAAACTGGAACTAAAATTCAGTATAAAATTACCTCTAAAAAAGAGGTAGAAAAAAAGCCTAAAAACTCCGACTATAATTACACCATCACTATAAACTAGACCAAAAAACAAAAGCACCTGCAAACTGCAAGTGCTTCTGAATTTCTATTAATTCAAAACTGAATTATTGCTTCGTTAAGTTCATAACATACGGCGTTGCAGCACAACCACAATCTCCTTCAGCAAATTCTACAAAAGAGAAACTGAAAGAAGAATCGTCGTTGAAATTAAACGGCTGATTATCCCCAGCACCTAAAATAATAGTTGCGGAACATCCAACCCCCGTATCATTGTCTGGAGTAACAACTTCAGTACAAACAAGGTCCAATTCATAATCTACTGCAAATCCTCCAAAGACAGGAAGGTACGTAACAGCAATCGATCTTTTTGTACTAGAACCTGGAACTAAGGAAATTACTACATCAAATGGCCCTGTATCAAATGCAGGTCCAAAGCAACCTTCAACAGTTGAATCATCGTAGTCCATTGTATAGGTTCCTACAAATTGATCATCTGGAACAGGACAAGTCACTTTAACATCAAAGTTAAAATGTCCCTGAAATGCTGGTCCATTAACCGCAGAGGAAGAATTTACAAAATTCCGAACAATTCCATCAGAAGTAATCTCCGTTCTGAATCGGAAAAGATTACCAGGAATCAATTCTGTATCATTAAGTGCAACACCTAATAATGAAGCTACTTCAGACAGTGGAATATTTAAATTTCTACCAACGTTACCATTGACACTTGAGCCAAAATCGCCCGGAGCGTAAGCTTTGAATAAAGTCTCTGCTTTATCTAAGCCACTCCCAGAGTTATCGACATAGGACACATAAATGTCATAATTAGTAACTGTACTACCACCTTCGATGTCTACGAAATCTACATCAGCATCATAAGCAGTACCAGAAAGATTATTTAGATCATACTCACCAGTATTCAGTGACACTAAACGAACGTAGGCCCCTTTCCCAGCTTGATCAAATGTAATAATAGGTGCTAAGTCCTCATCCTTACAGGAGTAAGTCGTCATCATACCCATTACAAACATTACAAATAATATCTTTTTAATCATGATATAAATAGATTTAAAAGAGTTTAAAAATTAATTAATACAAACTAGGAGAGAAACCCTCCGCCCAGAAAACCTTGACACTAAGGTCTGCTTTCTGTGTTGCATTTGCATTTAGATTGACATAATCTGCAGGATAAAGCGCAGAATTAGGGAATGTACCAATACCTGGCTCAATACCTGGCTGGATACCTTTCGGAAATCCTGTTCTTCTATATGCATTATACGCTTCTACACCATTACCATAAAGAGCAATGAAATACTCTGTAATAACGGTATTCAACTGATCATCAACACCACCAGCTGAATCATATCGAGCTAATACAATATTTACATATTCATTAGTCAATGAATCTAAATCATCAAGAAATGCTTCTCCAAGAGTAATTACTACTGGAGTTTCAGCAATAACTTTACCTGCATCGACAAAAGATTCCATTGTTCGAACTTTAGTAATAGAAGCTCTAACTGCAGATTCTAATAATGCTCTTGCATCTTCACCTGTATTCAAGGTAAGTGCAGCTTCTGCTCTCATGAAATCAACAAAAGAAGACAACATAATAGGATTAATTCCTTCTCCTAAGGCACCATCTACTCCTTCATTTTGAGTAAAATCATAACTATTATCATCAAAATTACCTCCAGCAGGATATAAACCGTATACTGCACGTATTCCTCCATCTGGTGGAATACCAGAACCATTTCCATGGTCTCTACCAGCATATCCATCATTAGAAGCAATACAGTAAGGTAATTCCCATTCTGGATCAGATGCCGCCCAGTGAGGTTCTGTAATAATACTTCCCCAACCTGTTGTTACAGGATCAAAAGGCGTTTCTGTAAGAATACAAGACCAAGCATTAGGATCTACTCCTTCCATATCGTTTTCCTGACGGTAAAAATAAAACCGAAGTCGAGGATCTTCCATACTTTTTTCGCCATCCATCAACCACATCATGTAGTTAGACTGGTAAGCCGCATCACTCGCTTCATAAGCATTATTATACCAAGGGTGACGAGAGTTTGGATTAGATCGACTACTTCCATAGTTGAATTGGAAATCATCTCCAGCAGCAGTAATATAATTATCATCGTTAAGAACAGACATAAAACCACCTGCATCTTTTGTATTCAAGTAGGCTTTCATCTTTAGAGAATTTGCCGCAGCAATCCAACTTGTAGTACTTCCACCATAAATGAGGTCATTCGCAGGAGCAGCAGCAACACTACCATCCAAATCTGTAATTGCCTCATCTAACATTCTAATGGCTTCCGTATAAATTGAGGCACCATCATCTGCCTTAGGGCTAATGATATCTGTACCCTGCAAAGCTTCAGAATAAGGCACATCTCCAAAAACATCTACTAAGGTCAGCATAACATATGCCTTCATGACTTTAGCAGATCCACTATGAATAGTTAAACCTCTTTCATCGGTCAAATTTAAAAGTGCATCTACATCTGGAAAGATTCCAGCATAAGCGTTATACCATAAGCCATTAAAACTAACAGCTTGGTAAGCATTATTGTAAGTATTACCATTAGTCATCGCTGTTTGACGAACTGTTCTTCCGGTAAAGTTATGTGTACCGTTATAAAATCCTGCAAATGATAACATTAAGTTATTATACAAGAAATCTACGCCGGCATTATCTGGTGATACTGCATTCGGATCATCCTGAAGGTCAAGCTCAACAACGTCGCAAGCTGAAAACCCTAGAATAAGCATACAGACCACTAAAAGTTTATTTATAAATTTCATAATATATCTTTAATTTGAAATTTTTAGAAAGTTACATTTAAACTAACTCCATATTTCTTAGCAGTTGGTCCAGTAACGAAGTCAAAACCTCTACCGTTTCCAACACCAAGACTTAATACTTCAGGGTCAAAGTTTACACCTTCAGGGAAGTTCACTGCTTTATACCAAAGGTTCTCACCAGAGAATCTTAGAGATACTGCACCAAATGGAGAGTTATCAAGGTATTTAGTAGGAACATCAAAAGAAAGAGAAACTTCTCTCAAACGAATCGTTGTACCATCAAAGATGGTTCCTTCATCAGCAAAGAAATAAGAACGGAAGAATAAATCACCCGCATATCCCTGTACATCATTTGGTGTTACACCATCTGAATCTTTAACACCAGGCTGAACGATAGGAAGGAAACGGTCGAAATCAGTATCAACAGTATTTCCTCTCGCAAGCATTGTTGCCGTTGTAACAGAGTAGATATCACCACCATCAATGTAGTTCCAGTGGAAACCAAAGCTTAAGTTTTTATAAGAAAACGTATTGATTAAGTTCGCTTGATAATTTGGATTTGGATTTCCAATAGGAGCGATATCAGAAGCAGGAATGTAGTTACCATCCACACCAACTAATCGCTGACCATTTTCTGCTCTTTCGTATGGTAATCCTTGGATTACACCGTAAGGCTCGCCAGGAATAGCAAAGTTTCCTAAGTTAGAGAAACCAGCAATTACTACTTGATCAACACCTTCAGCTACAGCCTCTACGATATTTACATTTCTCGTATAGTTCAAAGTAATATCCCAGTAGAAGTCACCTTTAAATGGAATAAAGTTTAATCCTAACTCAACTCCTTTATTAGATAATTCTGCTGCGTTTACAGTTGTATTTGTAAAACCAGTTGAGCGGTCTAACTGTAGATCGATAATCAAATCAGAAGATTGCTTGTTGTACCAAGAAAGGTCAACACCGAATCTGTTTTTGATAAAACGACCTTCTAAACCTAACTCTAACTCTCTGTGTAACTCAGGTTTAAGATTTGGATTTCCTAAACGATCAGATACTGAATTCGTATTCAATACTGATCCACCTGCAGTTACCCACTGGTTCGTATTCGTAGATAAAATATTTCTCGTTTGGTACGGATTAGGATAACCTGCAGAAGTACCATATCCAACTCTTACTTTCAAGTAATTGATATAATCATTTTGCTGTAAAGCTTCGATAGCCTCAGTAGGTACGAATGCGATACTAGCAGAAGGATAAAATACAGAACGGTTGTCTTTTTCTAAAGTAGATGTCCAGTCATTACGTGCTTGAACATTTAAGTATAAAAAGCTTCTGAAACCTAAAGACGCTGTACCATAAGCTCCAATAGTATTTTCTTCCTGTTGGAAAGAGGAGTTTACGTGGTCTGTAAAGTTATCATGAGTGAATAGATCGAATACAAACTGAGAAGTACTGAACAAATAGTTCTGATCTCGAGTTTCTCTTCTCAAGTTTAAACCAACAATACCGTCTAATGACCAATCTTCGTTAATTCTATAATCATAAATCAAGTTTGCAACATGATCCGTAATCGTATTCAATCGAGTAGAAGTCGCTAACATACCATCCGTTTGAGTTCCCCCTTGGAATGGATTAAGATCCTGAGATCCACCTTTGTTAACCGCTCTTCTTTGTTGCTGAGTGTACTGATCGATACCTACTCGGTAAGTAGCTGTTAACCAGTCTGTTAATTCGTAGCTCAAATTAATCGTTCCAAAGAAACGCTTAATTTGCTCTGTATCACTTGCATTATCTAAGGTCCACCGTGGGTTCTGAATAGCAGCACCTCGACGGTAATATACCATAGAACCATCAACAGGACTTTCATATGGTAAACCGAAAAGATCAATACTACGAGGAGTATAGATCAGATTTGCAAATAGAGATGAACCTGATGGGTTACTACCAAAACCTACAGAAGCAGTAGGTGCTGCTCTTTCAGAATCGATATAATTGAAAGTAGTCTTAATCGAAAGACCATTTCCTAATTTAGTACGACCACCTAAACCAAAGTTATGTTTAGTATAGTTGTTATTAGGTGTAAAACCTTCGTCATCTAAGTAACTATAGTTAGCACTTACTGCACCATATTCTCCTAATTGCTTATCGATGCTTAAAGAGGTATTAGCAACAACTCCTTTTTGGAAGAATTGCTCCACACTTTCGTATGGTTCGTAGCTATATCTTTGACCAATAAACTCAGGAAAATCATCGTTGAACTGGGCTTGATCGTATGGATGTTCGATCGTACCATCATCAGCAATACCATTACTTCCTCTAGTATCGAAAGAAGGTCCCCAGTTAGAGAAGAACCATCCAAAGTTTCCAGAGAAACCATTACCATATGTGTTTTGGTAATCAGGTAAGTTAGAAATTTCTGTAAAGTGTAAAGACTGACTTACACTAACTTCCATTTTCTTTTGAGAATTTTCACCAACATTTCCGTTTTTGGTAGTAATTAAAACTACACCATTACGACCTGCTTCTCCATAAAGTACGGTTGCAGATAATCCTTTAAGGATTGAAATCTCGGCAATGTTTGATGGATCAAGATCAAGGAAACGAGAAGATGCAGTTGCACCACCATTTACGAAGCCTTGGTCAGTGTTTGTATCCGTGTTGAATGGTACTCCATCAACAACAAACAATGGTTGGTTACTACCTGTAATAGAGGAATAACCACGAATAATAACGTTTGTTCCAGAACCTGCCATACCGGAGGTCTGCGTAATATCAACCCCTGTGGCTTTACCACGAAGAATCCGTGCGACATCAGTCTCCGCACGATTACTAATATCAGCTGATGAGATCGTCGAGACCCCATATCCCAGCTGTTTCTTTTCTTTCCGGATACCAAGTCCGGTTACAACCACCTCATTAAGGATAGTTGCTGATTCGTCAAGAGTAATATCCAAAATATTGGATGCACCAAGTTCAATTTCTTGAGTGCTATACCCTGTGTAACTTACGACTAATGTAGTACTTCCATCTGGAACGGAAATTGAATATTTCCCATCGATGTCGGTAACTGCACCCGAAGAAGTTCCTTTCACTAAAACACTGGCTCCAATTAATGTTTCGCCTGTAGCGTCCACAATTGTTCCAGAAACAGTCCGTTGCGCCAGGGCAGAACCTACCGCAAATAAGACCAGCATTAATGCTAGTGTGAGTTGTTTCATACTAATCCGATTTTAGTTTAAAAATTAAATATGAATATTGTATAAGTCATTCTTCAATTAAAAGAATTTACTCCAAATAATAGTTTATTAATGATCAGGGATTCAAAAAATCGATGTCTGGTAATCAGCTCTTATTCTTTTGTCCTCTTCTTATTTAAAATAGTGTAATAGGGCAATATAAACTGGAAATATGCTTGTTTGTCAGGCTAAAATAATTCCTGACAGGTAGCAAATGTATCAAATTCTAGGTAAAATCAATGAGAAAAAACTGTTTTTTCGCACCTTTAAAAAAACGATTTTGGTCTAAAATAGCTGCTTCGAAAACATTGTTTAAATTAAAAAAATTAACAATTCGTTAACACCTAACTGATAATCAAGAGTTTAGCTATCTAAAAAAGATGAAAATAAATTAAACTTTAACAGATCCTATCCTATAATTTAATTCATGTTTCAAATCCGGATTTTTTAATTCAATCAGAGGTCATTAACAAAAGTACATTTCTACATGACCCATATTGGTTGCCTTTTAAAGGCGAATATAAAATGCGGATACCTTGTCAATTATGATAATATTAGAAAACTCGAAAGCTAGATTTTATTGTAGTTTAGAAAGGTACATTTTGATTGTATTTTCTAAACCATAATATAAGGCGTCAGAAATTAGTGCATGCCCAATAGACACTTCTAAAAGCCCTTCTACTCGTTCTTTATAAAATGCTAAGTTATCCAGATTTAAATCGTGCCCCGCATTTATTCCAATTCCGAGCTCCATTGCCCTTTTTGCTGCCTCAGCATGGCTTTTAACCGCTTTTTCAGGGTCTATGCTATAGTTTTTTGCATAATGGCCAGTATAAAACTCAATTCTATCCGTCCCAACTTCTTTTGCTCCTTCTACCATTCGAATATCCGGATTTAAAAAAATAGAAACCCGAATACCATTTGATTTTAATTTTTGAATGATATCAATCAAAAAAGCTTTATGCTTTATCGTATCCCAACCTTCATTTGAAGTTAAAATTCCAGGAGGGTCAGGTACTAAAGTACACTGATGTGGTGGATTACTTAAAACCAAATCCAAGAATTTAGGATTTGGGTTCCCTTCAATATTAAACTCTGTTGTAACGATTTTTTTGATTTTCGGAATATCGCTATAACGCGCATGTCGTTCATCAGGTCTGGGATGCAACGTTATGCCTTGGGCACCGAAAGCTTCACAATCTTTTGCAATCTGTACCAAATCAGGAAGGTTTTCACCTCTTGAATTTCGAATTAAAGCTACTTTATTTAAATTTACACTAAGTCTTGTCATACGTAACACTAAATTATAAAACACTCATTATCAATCACTTAAAAACCCAAATAGGTGT
>CAYXQH010000180.1:0-9754 GCA_964467425.1 uncultured Saprospiraceae bacterium | reverse complement strand
TTTTTTAAAATAACAAATACTCAGCATGTCAGAAAAGCTAGATAAGATTGATTTGAAAATCTTAAAAATCTTACAAGAAAACAGTAAAATTACAAACCTCGAACTTTCCAAAAATATAGGATTGTCACCTGCGCCAACTTTGGAGCGTGTAAAAAAATTAGAAAGCTCAGGAATTATTGAAAGCTATCATGCATTCGTAAATCCACAGACTATTGGGCTTAGTGTAAAAACTTTTGTTTTGGTTTCATTAGCCTGGCAGAAAGAAAATGCGCTGAATAACTTCATGGAAAAAATAATGGCCATTGAAGAAATTACGGAATGTTACATCATTACCGGAGAGGCTGACTTTTTAATTAAAATCGTTTGTAAAGATATACCTACTTACGAACAATTATTATTCAAGACGCTTTCGCAAATTGAAGAAATTGAGCGCTTGAAAACACTAATGACTTTATCTACAGTAAAAGATTCAAAGCTTTTACCTTATTCATACGAATAATAGATTCGAAAAAATCTCACAAAAGCTACTGTTCATTTCGAGCAGTGGCTTTTGTTTTTTAAGTCACCTGCTACCTGACTATCTAATAATATGTCCAACAAGAAAAATACCTTACTCTGGAAAATAGTAGACGAAGACAAAAGAGCATCCTTTGTTTTTGGGACGATGCATGTCATGGACCAACGTGCTTTTCGTTATAAAGAACTAGTGGAAGAAAAAATTCTGGAGTGTGATGTTTATGCTGGAGAAATGAATCTTGATGAAATCAATCAGGCAACGATGGCGTCAAGCATGGATTTAGATCAGGATATTTCTTTAAGTAGTTTAATCAAACCTAAAATTTACAAACGGCTGGAAAAGTTATTTTTCAAAAACGTAGGCATGCCTCTATCTTTTTTTGAAAAAAGCCAACCGCTTTTAGTTACCAACCTGCTCACAGAAAGTCAACTATCTAAAGACAATCCTCTTTCCTTGGATGCGACACTTTGGGTATTCGCTAAAGAAAATGGAAAAGTTATGATTGGAGTAGAAACGTTTGAGGAACAAATGGAGATTTTAGGAAATATACCTTTGGACTATCAATTGAAAGGCTTGAATGATTTGGTTCAGAATTTTAAAAAGTTTAAAAAACAACTATTTAAATTAACCAAAATCTACGAGCAGGGAGATATCCAAAAATTATGGAAACAATCTAAAAAGCAAGCAGGTGTGTTGAGAAAAATGATGATCTATGATCGAAATGAGATCATGGCGACACGCATCGCTCATTTAGCTAAGGAACAAACTATTTTTGCTTCAGTAGGAGCAGGGCATCTTAGTGGTAAAAAAGGGGTGCTTCGATTACTCAAGCAAGAAGGGTTTAGAATAAAACCCATTGCCATTTAAAATTTGATAAATAGTTAGTTATTTTTTAAGGCTTACTTATCTTAAAATCCGCATTCTGATTAACAATTTCCATTTTTATCCGTTCTTTTAATGGGAGTTTCAGTAACTCTTCTTTCGATCCTGGTATTACCTTATTTTAAAAATCAATTTATGAGCGGTCTTAAAAGTTGGGTCTTATTTATTCTGCTTTTAGCATCGACCAGTCTTGTTGCCCAGGAACGGTACACACTCAGTGGCTATGTCAAAGACGCTTCGAGCGGAGAAACGCTGATCGGTGCAAACGTCTTTGATCAGGAAAACCCATCTCAAGGTACCAATACCAATGTTTATGGTTTTTATTCTCTCACGCTTCCAGAAGGCGTTTACACCTTCTCTTTTTCCTATTTAGGATATACATCTAAGAAGATAACGGTAGATTTAAAAGAGGATACCCGTCTAAATACAGATTTGGTGCAAGGAATTGAAATTGAGGAAGTAATTGTAACCGGTGAAGCAAAGGATAAAAATGTAACAAGCACGGAAATGGGGACCATCGATCTACCTGTTGAAAATATTAAAACCTTGCCCGTCTTATTTGGTGAGGTGGATGTTTTAAAAACCTTGCAATTATTGCCGGGTGTACTTTCCTCATCTGAAGGAAATGCCGGCTTTTATGTAAGAGGCGGAGGTCCAGATCAAAACCTGGTTTTATTAGACGAAGCGGTCGTTTATAATAGCGGACATATGCTTGGTTTTTTCTCTGTTTTTAATGCGGATGCCATTAAAAATACAACACTGATTAAAGGTGGAATGCCGGCTTTCTACGGAGGTCGTTTATCTTCAGTTGTCGATATCCAGATGAAAGAAGGTAATGTAAAAAACTATGAGGTTACCGGAGGGATTGGATTGATAGCCTCGAGACTTACAGTAGAAGGACCAATTCAAAAAGATGTTAGTTCATTCATTGTTTCTGCTCGGAGAACCTATGCTTTCGATTTAGCGCAGCCAGCCTTGAAAGGAACTAATTTTGAAGGGACCAATTATTATTTCTATGATCTTAATACAAAGATGAATTATCGGTTTTCTGATAAGGATCGAATTTATCTAAGTGGCTATTTTGGAAGAGATGTCCTCAACTATGTATCTGATTTTAGAGGTTTTTCTTTTGATATGCCCTATGGAAATGCGACTGGGACTCTACGTTGGAACCACCTTTTTAGTGATAAACTATTTATGAATGTTTCGGCGATTTATAATGATTACGATTTTTCATTTAAAGGAAGACAATCTGACTTTTCCGTTGGTGTTGTCTCCGGGGTTCGGGATTATAATGCGAAAATTGATTTTGATTTTTTTCCTTCTATTCGTCATGCGGTAAAGTTTGGAGCAAATTATACCTACCATAAAATGACGCCTAATTTAGCAAACGCAACTTCAGGGGAAGTAGAATTTAAAAATGATCTACAGATTAAATACGCGCACGAAGCAGCTATTTATATTCAGGATGATTTTAAAGTTTCAGATCGATTTAGTATGAATATTGGTTTAAGAGGAACGCTCTTTTCACAAGTCGGTCCTTTTACTTCAGCACTTTCCGGAAAAGAATATGGAAACCTTGAACCTGTAAAAACATATGTTGGATTAGAACCACGATTTAGTGCGAAATATAGCCTGGACGAAACCGCTTCTATCAAGGCGGGCTTTACTATGAATAATCAATATATCCATTTGGTAAGTAATTCAACAAGTACTTTACCGACCGATGTTTGGGTGCCGAGTAGCGAAATCGTCAAACCTCAAAAAGGAATTCAGTATGCTTTGGGTTATTTTAAAAATTTCCAGGACAATGAATATGAATGTTCTGTTGAAGCTTATTATAAAGATCTAAAAAATCAAATTGATTATCGAGAAACCTATGTAAACGATGTAGCTGCTGATGTAGAAAACGATTTTGTTTTTGGGTCAGGTCGATCCTTTGGACTAGAGTTATTTTTAAAAAAGAGTAAAGGCGATTTTAATGGATGGATTGGTTATACCCTTGCCAAAACAGACCGGCAGTTTGATGATATAAATAATGGAAACCGATTTAATGCAACCTATGATCGAACGCATGATGTTTCAGTAGTTTTAAATTATAAAGTAAATCCTAAATGGCAATTCGGAGGTGTCTTTGTTTATGGAACAGGTAATTCGTTTACACCAATCAAGAGTTTGTATCTAATAGAAAATAATCTTAATGTAGAATATGGCGGCAGAAATAGCGCTAGAATATCCCCTTATCATCGAATGGATATTTCTGCTACACTAACGCCCAAACCATATAGCGATAAAAATTTTCAGTCCAGCTGGACTTTTTCGGTTTATAATATTTATAGTAGAAAGAATCCTTTTTTTATATACTACTTTACCGAAACCAATCAGCAAGACCTGACGGCAAAAGCTTCAGCATATCAAGTTTCTCTATTTCCAATCATTCCTTCTGTAACCTGGAACTTCAGCTGGAAAGGAAAAAAACAAGAAACAAAACCCATTAATTAGAACACCCCCGCCTGACTGATCGTCAGATCGGGCTGGGAAAACCGAACACCGAACACCGAAAAATTAATACTCCAATGAATAAGCTTTTTTATTTCTTAATTCTTTCGATTTTTTTCTTCATCTCCTGCGAAGAAGAATTTATTCCTGAGATCACCAGCGATCCGCAAGATATCGTAGTAGAAGGATATATAGAAGGCGGGAATGTAGGCTTACCTCCTTATGTGTTCTTGACAAGGAGTCAACCATTTTTCTCCGATTTGGATATTGGAAATTTTGATAACTTTTTTGTTCATGATGCAATCGTATCTGTAGATAATGGAACGGAGACAGTTTCCCTGGAAGAGATTTGCTGGAATAATTTAAATGAAGATCAGCAACAATTAATAAACTTATTATTAACTCAATCTGGGGTTGGAGGTTTGGATTCTATTCCAGGAAATTTTTGTGTCTACGTTGATTTAGATTTCGAGATGATTGGAGAAGTTGGAAAAACTTATGACCTTCGGATTGAAGTAGAAGATAAAGTGTTGACAGCCAGCACAAGTTTGCCAGAACAAGTTGGTTTGGATTCGATTTGGTTTATTATCCCTGAAGGAAATTTACCTGATTCTTTACGTGAATTAAGAACAACTATTTCTGATCCTGTCGATCAGATTAATTATTACCGATACTTTACTTCTATTAACCGTAGTAATTTTAATGCTCCCTTTAACTCCGTTGCAGATGATGCGCTTTTTAATGGGCAGGAATTTGAGTTTCCTTTACCAAAAGCAGAAGCTAGAAATTCGACGAGCTCTCCTTCAAATTTTGGACTTTATCACGTAGGGGATACCGTTGGGGTAAAATGGACAACGATTGATGAGGCGAGTTTTGATTTTTGGAATACTCTGGAATTCAATGCGATTAATCAAGGTCCGTTTGCTTCTTATACAAAGGTCGAAACCAACATCAATGGTGGAATAGGGATTTGGGGTGGTTATTCTTCCTTATATTATAACATTATCGCGGATTAGCGAATTTTCGCTATTTTATTTTGGATAATATAAATTATTGTTTACATTTGACTTATCCAAACAAAGACAAAAACTCAGTTTGAGTTTTACTATGAGAAAAAACGATTAACCATTTAACCCAATTCTTCCTTTTTATTGTTTTCTCAATTATTAGTTTAATTCTACAAAAGCACAAACCAATGGTTTGATGGCCTATTAATGGACTTAACTCAGGATGATTAACGTATTGTCCTGTCTAAGTATAGTGTAACTTTAATTTATGCAATATGCTAATTTGCAAGCGATAGTTCCATGATTTGGAGCTATCGCTTTTTTGTTTGAACTGATTCCTTTATTACCTTTACAACATGAGTATGGAAATATCTAAAAATAAGAAGACTGCTCTTCTATTTGGCGTCGACCGACAAGTAGGGAAGTATTGCCTTAATTTTTTACTGGCTTCTCCTGCTTATGACAAAGTCTTGGTTTTTAATAAAAAAGCGATCAAAGTCGAACATGCTAATTTACAACAGCATCAAATCGATTTAGATGAGTTGCATAAATATATGGATCTTATAAAAGGAGATGATCTTTATTGCTGTTTAGGTTCAAGTATGAGAAAGGAGGAGGAGAAAGATTCTTTTAATATGAGCGACTCACATGTTTATCAGATTGCGGAAATTGCCGTAAAAAATAAAATTAGCCAGTTTCTCTTTCTTTCTGGGGTTGGAGCAGATAAGGATGCATTACTTTTTCAGAATCAGGTGAAAGGAGCTTTAGAAGAAGAACTTAAATTGATGCCGTTTTGGGCTGTATATATTTTTCAGCCTTCTATATTAATAGGAGAACGAAATGAAAACAGATGGGGAGAGTCTATAGCACAGCGCTTGAGCAGAGGTTTTGATCGCTTGACAGGCGGACTGCTTAAAAAGTATAAGCCCGTGGAAGCAGATGTTGTTGCAAAAGCAATGGTAACTGCCGCACAGCGATTAAAAAAGGGTATTCATGTCTATCCTTCACAAATGCTTCAGGACATGGCTGAACAAGAAGAATTAAAAATTCAATCCAGAAACAAGAAACAGGGAGAATAAAATCAACATAACTACATAACATACATACATGGCAATCAAACATAATTCAGAGATTAAGATCAAGGTTGGATTAAACGAAGAGAAAGTTCCGGAAATAGTTACCTGGGAAGCTTCAGATAACCCAAATGGGGGAGGAACTCAGGAATGTAAAGCCTTCTTACTTTCTATTTTTGATAAAGAAACGAAGGACACCATGAAAATTGATATCTGGACTACCGAAATGCAGGTAGCTGAAATGGATCGATTCTTTTTCCAAAGCCTTCGGGCAATGGCAGACACCTATTATAAGGCAACTCAAAACCAGCAATTGGCAAGTGCAATGCAGCAATTTGTTCAATATTTTGGTGAGCAAACGGAGATTATTCCTAAGTCGAAATAGCTAAAATTAGAAATCGTAGGCAAAAAAGTAGAATTGATAGATTTTTGAAAAAATCCAACGGATTTTTATTTGCGAAATAGTAATAATTTTTATTATATTTAAGTCCCTGACTTGCAAATTTTAAGAAGTGTTAAACTTTTTAATTTAAAAAAGCTATCCAAAACCGATGCATTTTAAACTTTTTGGCACGCTTTTTTCGTTTTTTTAAAAACATACAAACAACCTAACTAACAACGAAAAGATCAAAAAACCATGAAAAAAGCATTTCTTGCAATCTCAGCTTACTTTATCTCTGCTTTAATCGGCATCTCTTTCTTTGCATTCCTTTTTAAAATCCTTTTATTTAACTACTTCGTCGGACTAGGAATCATTTCATTACTTGTTTTAGTATCAGCGATGCTAATTCTAGATAAAGATTTCATTCAGGAACGAGAAGAAGTTCAATTCTAAGTAGTTTTCCTTATATAAATTTAGTAATTCCATTGTTTTAGAATTTTAATCAAATTAACAGTTTGATGAGCTTCATTTAGTTGTATCTAAAACCGGGTTTTATTGATATCAGCAATAAATATTTAAAATTTTATCAAATAAAATATTTTCTTGCTTCAAATCCTTGCTTTTTCCCAAAATCAAACTACTTTTGCAGCTGGTGAGGGTCATATGACTAGCTCCCTCTGAACTCCCCCAGGGCGGAAACGCAGCAAGGGTAGGAGGTTGTAGCGGTTCGTTATGATTTCTCACCTCATTTTTTTTATCAAAGACAGATCATTCTCTTCTAGCCTAAGTCTTTAATTTTTTCTCACATCATTTGAATTACTCATTTCTAATTGCATTGATTACCTTTGCACTTTATTTAATATCGTATTTAATTTAATAACTCAATAAATCTGACCTCCATGAAGTTTTTCATCGATACTGCAAGTCTTAGTCAAATTAAAGAAGCCCGTGATTTAGGGGTTCTTGATGGTGTCACAACCAATCCTTCACTTATGGCAAAAGAAGGAATTTCAGGTGAAGAAAATATTTTAAATCACTATAAAGCGATTTGCGATATTGTTGATGGAGATGTAAGTGCAGAAGTAATATCGACTGATTTTGAGGGTATTGTTGAAGAAGGAAAACGGTTAGCAGCTATCGCTCCAAATATTGTGGTTAAAGTGCCTATGATCAAAGATGGTGTAAAAGCATTACGATGGTTTTCAGATAATGGAATCCGAACGAATTGTACCTTAGTCTTTAGTGCTGGACAAGCCATTCTTGCTGCAAAAGCAGGTGCTACCTATTTAAGTCCATTTATCGGAAGGATTGATGATATTAGTTGGGATGGGATGGATTTGATTAAGCAAATCGCGGAAATTTATGCAATCCAGGGTTATGAAACAGAAATCCTTGCCGCTTCTATTCGAAGTTCAAAACATATTGTTGATGCAGCGATTTCTGGTGCTGATGTAGTTACCTGTCCACTTGGACCAATGTTAGGATTATTAAAGCACCCATTGACAGATATTGGTTTAGCAAAATTCTTAGCAGACTACGAAAAAGCTAATACAGAGAAGGTTTAAATTTAATTGATGAATTCGGAATTTAATTATTGTTTTTTTACAATTCTGATTCATTTTGAAAAAGTGCTTTACTGTGGGATGGGAATGACAAAATAGGTGGGAGCGGGTGCCAGCCTGCGTGTTGAGCCTTTATTTTGTCTAGCTTTTTGGATACTTTTCAGCAATGGAAAAGTATCAAGAAAAAATAAAAAAGAAAGAATACTATTTTTTGAATAACTGACAATATACCAATGAGAAAAATATACCATCTGGCTTCTTGCAGTACCTGTGCAAGAATCATTAAAGAACTGAATAATGGAGAGGGCTTTGAATTGCAAAATATCAAAGAAGAAAAAATGACGTCTGCTCAACTAGAAGCGATGGCTGATAAAACAGGTTCTTATGAATCCCTTTTTAGCCGACGAGCGATGAAGTATAGAGGAATGGGCTTGCATGAAAAAACTTTAGGAGAGAAGGATTATAAAAAATTAATTTTACAAGAATACACCTTTCTAAAAAGACCCGTAATTTGGATTGATGATGAAATTTTTGTTGGAAATTCTAAGAAAGTAGTTGCCGCTGCCAAATCAAAATTGTAAAATGTCACCGGAACGAAAAGATATCCAAAACTATTTCGAAAGACTACAAGATACTATTTGTAGTGCATTAGAAGCGGCGGATGGTGAAGGTAAGTTCAAAGAAGACCTCTGGTCTCGTCCAGGAGGAGGAGGAGGTAGAACTCGAATTATTACCGGTGCTGTGATAGAAAAAGGCGGGGTTAATTTTTCCGCAGTTCAAGGAGCACTTCCTGAAAAAATTGCTTCCGCTTTAAAACTAGAACCGGGTAGTGATTTTTTTGCAAGTGGGGTTTCGATCGTTCTTCATCCTCACAATCCTCATTTGCCAATTATTCACATGAATGTGCGCTATTTTGAAATTATCAATCCTGAAAACGGTGCGCTACAGACCTGGTGGTTTGGAGGAGGGATTGACCTGACGCCACATTATGTACTCGAGGAGGATGCTCAATTTTTTCATCAAAAAATGAAAAGCGTTTGTGATTTAGCACATCCTGAATTTTATCCAAAATTTAAAGAATGGGCAGATAATTACTTCTTCGTCAAACACAGAAAAGAAACCAGGGGAGTAGGGGGAATATTCTTTGATCGACTTAATGAACAATATGGTTTAGATAAAAGGGAGTTATTCAACTTTGTCAAAAACGTCGGAGATTCTTTTGCACCGATCTATACTTATTTTATTGAAAATAAAAAAGAGCTTCCATTTACAAGTCGAGAAAAAGAATGGCAATTACATCGGAGAGGACGTTATGTTGAGTTTAATTTAGTTTGGGATCGTGGAACAAAATTCGGATTGGACACCGATGGCAGAACAGAATCTATCCTGATGAGCTTGCCTCCAATAGTAAAGTGGACCTATGCTTTCGAAACGCCAGAAAATAGTCCGGAACAAAAGACACTGGACTTTCTTAAAAAAGGAATCGATTGGGCTAGATAAATCTTGTCTTATTATTCACATAAAACAATAATATTTTCCGTCAGGATATGGTTGCTTTCATTACCAGCCCGATCTTTAATGTACACTTCATAAATTAAGGTATCTGTAGGGTATAGATCAGTGACGGTAGTGTCGCAAGGAACTGCAACTCCTGCAGGAAAAATACAGCAAGTCGCTGGAAGTTTTAATGAAATCTCTCCAGAAATTCCATTTCCGGTTCCTTGTAGAGGAACAAAAGGAAGTTTAAATTGAATCGGAACAGAAAAATCTTCAATTCGAGTATCTATCAAATAAATATCTAAAGAATCATCCTCGGTGCCGAGATCTCCATC
>CAYXQH010000179.1:0-9800 GCA_964467425.1 uncultured Saprospiraceae bacterium | reverse complement strand
TTTTGGTTTAAGGACATAAGCCACTATTCGCTTTTAAACTGTTTCAAGAAACAGAAAAAGAACTCCGTAAAACATTATTATGAAGCCTGTTGACAAAAGAGAGTTTCACGCTTTTATTAGTTATCGTCATTTCGATCAGGAGATTGTCGATAAACTAGATGAATGGTTGACCGAAGTCGCAAGTCTCAACATCTGGTTGGATCGTAGAAATCTCCCTCCAGGAGCTAAAATCACAACCTACCTGCCGCTTGCCATTGAGCATTCAAGAGCCATTATTATGATATTGTCAAAAAAAGCTATTGAATCTGGCTGGGTAAAAGAAGAGTACGATTATGCAATATCTCAAAGAGTTCAATTTCCGGATTTCAGAATAATCCCTATAGTCATTGAGGAATGCCAGATTCCAAAATTTATTCAGACGACCAAATGGATTGAATTACAAAATGGAGAATTCACATCATCCTTTTTTCAAGAATTGATAACAGCGCTTACCTATAAAAAAGGATTTCAAAGTCTTAAGAATCAAAAAGATATTTACATAAGCAGATCATGGCGACAAAGTGAAGCCACTATTCCTGATGAAATTTGTTTACGTTTTCATGAAGAAGGCTATCGCCTAATAGGAGATTCTGAAGATCAAGAGGTATTCGATAAAGAAAAACGCATTCCCTCCATTATTTCAAGTTGCGGAGGTTTATTGGCTATACTTCCTAATCGAGAGCAAGTAGGTTCTATTGAAAAATATATGGTTCATGAAATTAATTGCGGTATTCAATTTGGCCTAAAATGTATTGTTTATGCCATTGATGGTATTGAAAATCGAATAAGTATTCCTACAAGTGAATTAGTTCATTTAATCAAAGTTTCTTCAGAAGAGGTAGAAGATAATGCTTCATTTAAAAAGAAACTTTTGGAAGGAGTAGAAATTATGGAAGAATCATGGATAGCGCCTCCGAATTTTCATTACATATTTTTAGCTACCAGGTTCTCTGATGAATATAAAGAGATAAAAGATGCTCAAAAAAATATTATTGAAACGATCACTTCAATGCCTTGTATTCTAGGAGACCAAATCAGATCAGGAAGTGTACAAACGGTCATTTCAGATAAAATAAAAAATGCCTACGCGATGATTAGTGACATTAGTGAAGACAATATAAACACTTGTATTGAAACAGGGATTGGAATTGGAGCCAATACTCGTTTTCACCTTACAGCAAAAGAACCTAGAAGAAGACCCCCTTTTATGTTTCGTGATCAACAAGTCTGGTATTATAAAGATGATATAGATTTGATTGGATTGACATTCAAACTTATTTATCCTTATCGAAGAAGAGTTATCAATTTTGAATTACCTGAGAAAAGATTTTTTTAAAAATCATTAATAAAAATAAAATCCAATGGCTAATAAAGTAAAAGTATTCACTTCATATGCGAGAAAAGATGAAGAACTTAAAGAGGAATTCGATGTCCATCTTGCGATGATCAAGCGTAATCCAAATGTGGAAATCTGGAGTGACGAGGATATCGAAGCAGGATCAGAATGGGATGATTCAATCAAAAACAATCTAAAAGAAGCTGACATCATTTTGTTATTGGTTAGTCCCAGATTTTTAGCTTCCTCCTATATCTTTGACGTGGAAATTAAAGAAGCCATGGAAAAGCATGAAAAGAAGGAAGCCTTTGTTGTTCCTATTATTTTAAAACCTTGCCTTTGGCAAAAAGCAAGTTTTGCCAAGCTTCAGGCATTGCCTAGAAATGCTACGCCCGTTACTCAATGGGAAGATGGAATGGATGATGCTTTTGTCAACGTGGTAAAAGGAATTAAACAGGTGATAGCAGCAGCATTGAAAAGGAAAAATTCCTAAACATTAGAGCAACCGTTGTCCGCAATTATTACAAAAAGGTAAGGTCGGTGGTACACGCAATTTACAGTTCGGACAAAACTTAAGCGCCGGTTTAAGTGGAGGTGGTTTTGAAAAATCAGTTTTACGATCTAAGACTAATTTATAGCGCCCCGTGTCTATCCATTTGTATAATTCATTAGCACGACCAACGCTCCAATTTTGTTCTCCAAACATCAAGCTCAAGTACTTAATTACTTTGTTATAATTCCCCTCGTCATAACCTTGAAACTCTCTGGCTTGTGTTACAAAATCATCCAGGTTAAATTTATCAACATATTTATCTGGCAAGCCTGCAACCTTAGCCAATGCTGAAGTGGCAATTGTTGCATCCTGACAGGCTAAAAGCCCTGCCCGATCAGCTGTATATTCTGACATTTGCTGCCAATGTAAAAGTGCAATTTGTAAACCCATTGAAACGATTGAACCTATGCCTAAAGTCATCGCTCCAAGTATTTCACTTAATAGCGGAAGGATGGTTCCTATTTCATAATATAAAACGTGCTGACTTTTAATATGCCCCATTTCTCTTCCGATAATAAAACGCAATTCTTCGTCTGTAAACGAATCAACCGCACCACTACTCAATGCTATAATCGGATGATCAACACCAGTCGTAAAACCTTGCAGCTCATCACTTCGAATAATATAAAAATGCGGAACTAATGGAAGATTTAAAACCTGACGTGTCTCTTCAAAAACAGCATGTAATTCTGGAAAGCTACTTTGGGTAACTTTTAAATTACTACTAGTCAATTGAATATTAAAAATCTTTTCAACCCCATATTCATAAAACTTTTTAACCAGCGTGTCCAGCCCTTTAGTACCTTGCAAAGTATCCAGGGCTTTTTTATCAAAAGGATGTTCGTACTCACGGGGATCCAGGTTGACGATTCTTTTCATGTGGTTATGTGGTTATGTGGTTATGTGGTTATGTGGTTATGTGGTTATGTGGTTATGTGGGAAAATAAAAAGGATGATTCGAAAAATGTAATTTTTTCTACTAAAGGCTTATGGATGATATGCTTGATTGACCTCCATTTGCTGGAATAAAAATCCGGATTTGTCCATTTATTCCTCCGAGGTCATTTATTTTTTCTAAAGTATAAATCCATTCTTCTCCTTCTTCTTTATCTAATAAAATTCCAATTGTTTTTCGACCACTATCTTTTTTACTTTTCACTTCAACTGGCATTTTATAAAGATGCGATTTTTCATAAGCTTTTAAAAATTTCACTTTCTTAAAAGAAGTATCCATGCCATCCACTTTAATTAAACTTTTATGTAATAGTGGAAGAACACGCTGGACACCAATTCCCGGGTCATTATGTTTTAATATTTGGAAGAAGCTATTAATTAATTTTAGTGCTGATTTATCTTTTTCATTGGCATCCTTGCCTTTTTGTTTTTTAAAAGGCAAGGGTGGTGGTTTCGAAGCTGAACCGTTTTTCATTTCATCAATGATATTCAAAATACCCATGGTGATATTTTCAAAGGCTAAATCCCGGTTTTCCCAATGCTCGCTTCGAACTGGAAATCCGCTATCTGGTAATGATCTTAAATTAGCAAGGACACCTAACTTCCACACACAGGAACGAAGGATTACCGGAATAACTTGAGCTTTTCCAGCTTCTTGTCTTTTATATGCTTTTCTTAAATCTTCTTCATATTTCCCGTAGCAATCGAGCGCCAAAAAATTAGAACTGACCAATAATAATATGAGATGAGCTTGTTCTAAATAATTACTGATCTCTGCATTTACATTTTTGCTATAAACAATTTTGCCTTCATGCCACAAATCAATATATCCCTTTTGATTCAACATGCTCAAATGCGCTTCCAACTCTTGCTTTAGATCAAGGTCTTCTTCTGCATAAAGCATAAACACATTAATGTTTTCTGGGCGATCAAACATGTAGCTTTGAATAGATGAATTGTAAAAATAAAAAAATTATTGATAGGACGGGAAAGGCGGTGTATCGTGTTTTATTATTTACCGAAGCAAGGTGATATCCCCTTTAAAAATTTCTACTCTGCCATCGAAGAATTCAATCTCTGCAAAGAAAATATAAACACCTTGTTGCATTTCCTGATTCTTAAATCTTCCATTCCAGCCCTGATTTGGGATATTGGGCAGAATATTTTCGGTAGCAAATACTGTTTCTCCCCATCGATCGAATATTCGGAAGTTTCTGATATTGACAACCGATTGGTCTGAATAAATGGAGAAATAATCATTTGCACCATCATCATTTGGAGAAAAAGCTGTTGGAATATAAACGTTACGATCTTTTCGGACAACTATTGTTACAAAATCTTCATCCTGGCAGCCTGACTCATTGGTAACCTGAAGAACATAAGTCACTTGATTTGCAGGTCGAACAGTTGGATTCATAGAAATCAGTTCCGGAACATTCCAGACAAAGGTATCAATAGGTTGGTTTACAAAAGCATCCAATTCAATACTATCCCCCAAATTGATCTCAATATTATCCCCAAGGTCGACTATTAATTCTAAAGGTGTTTGTAAGGTAATAAGGGTATCCCATTCACAACCAAGTGCATCCTTTATGGTCACATCATATTGACCAGGAGCAAGGTTATTAAACTCATTTTCTGTAATGAAATTTTGACTATTAATGGCATAAGTAAATGGTGCTGTTCCACCTACCACATCAACAATAGAAATACTTCCGTTTTCGTCTCCAAAACAATCCGGATCAAACGCTTCTAAATCCGCACCCTGAGGGGTACTTGGATCAACAGTCACCGAAACATTTGAGGTACTAGAACATCCATTATCTTGATTGGTAACAATAAGCGTATAGGTTCCGCCTGCATCGACAGTTGGGTTTAATGTATTTCCACCTGACATAATATTACCAGAATTTGCAACCCATTCAATCATCACGTTATTGGTTGGAGCAGTATAGCTGCCATTGAGCGTGACTTCTGTATTTATACAATCTAGCTGTTGTACCGGACCTGCATTTACAATAGGTGCATCATAATCTGTTTCAACAAAAATAGTAGTAGAAGTAGTACAGTTATTTAAAGTATCCGTAACGAATAAAGTATAGGTTGTTGATTCACTAACCATCGGATTTAGTGACTGATCTCCACTAAGGATTGTTCCACCTGACCACTGATAAACAAAATTCGAACCCGTAGATGAACCACTGGCATTTAATTGTACTATAGTATCCGCGCAGGTCAAAGGCAATGCTGGGTCAATCTCTGCTTGAGGTGCATTTTCATCGATGCTAATCTCAATGGATGCACTTGCTGTACAAGTTGTCGCCTGATCCATAATCGTCAATATATAGGTACCTTCTTCATCCACTTGAACCAAATCCATCGTAGTCCCCGAACTAATATTTCCATTTCCATCAACGGACCACTCAAAGCTTATTCCTCCTTGTGTCTGCGAGTCCATACCAGATAAATGCAAAGAAGTTTCAATACAGTCTAATTCTGTATCCGTCGTTGGAGTAATCACAGCGGTTGGAGGTTCATGAAAAATAATAGGTATTCCTATTGATTCAGAAAGACAAGCGTCTACATTAGCAATCTCGCCAGCTCCGTTATCTGTTCCTGCAATAATGGTGATAAAATAAGTCACCCCATATTGCATATTTCCCTGGTATGCAAACTCAGGTACATTTGTAGTGTATAAAATATCCCCTATGGTATTTGCATCTCCATCATGAACAACAAACTCAATCAAATCATTTCCATCTAAAGTACTTCCTTCATGATTAGCAATAATCGTTTCTGTTCCGCAAGCAATTAAACTAGTTTCCTGTAAAGTCCCTGCATCTGTCACACATTCACAATCATAGGATCCTGATAATTCAAACGGACCACAACCATTCGCATCATCAATAATAAAAGTATAAGAAGAATCTTTCGGGATAGTTATACTTACAAAATCATTCCCAGTCAATACACCTCCGTCGCCATTTACAAAATAACTATCCGAATCTCCTCCTGATATTTCAAAAGAAATCGTATAGTTTGTATTCAGCAAATTGCAGGTTTCAACAATATTAATAATCTCTGGTGCTTCGTTTACAATAATTTCTACATCATCTACGATAGTTCCTTGACAATCTGGTCTGGAAACATCTATCAAAGAAACGATAGTATAATTCGTTGTTTCATTCGGAGTGACCTGAATGGTATGTCCATCAGAAATACCATTGAGTGTAATATTTTGACCATCATTATAGACAACATTAAAGGTTCCGCCAGTTCCAGTAAGTGCAAAGGTTAGATCAACCATGTCTCCTGGGCAGATAGCAGCTGCTCCTGTAAGGCTTCCAGAAGGTGGAGCAAATTCTTGTGTAATTAATTGGATTTGTTCTGTATTATTTCCGCATTCATCTGTCAGTGACCAGGTTCGCGTAATCACATCTACACAATCATCTATAGCAACGACATCTGTATAAGTAGCAAATCTTAATCCCTGATCATTTACACTGCCATCACAGGCGTCAGTTTCATCAATCACATCACCGGTAATGCTTAAATCCATAACATCATCTGCAGGACCAATTGTAATATCAGCAGGTACGGTAAATGTCGGCGCTTGCGTATCTTGTATTGTAAAACTTCCTACAGTAAAAACAGAATTACCACTGGTATCTGAAGCTACAAAAGTAACTTCTATTGTTCCAGTTTCTCCACAA
The DNA here is from genome assembly GCA_964467425.1 of uncultured Saprospiraceae bacterium. Taxonomy (GTDB): domain Bacteria; phylum Bacteroidota; class Bacteroidia; order Chitinophagales; family Saprospiraceae; genus JAHDHW01. The sequence continues at coordinate 3,205 of CAYXQH010000179.1, read as the reverse complement.
CCATCGGATAAAACCGGATTCGCAGGAATCGTAGTCCAAGACAAACTGCTACAAGCATCGAAAGCGGTTGCTCCTCCATTCGAAGCGAGCCAATTATTAAAAGACATCGTATTTCCACTTCCATCACATTCTACTAATAAGCTTGTTGCTTGTGTCCCAACAAGAGGTTGTGTTTGATCAACCACTTCAACATTAAACGAACAGAATGCGTTATTTCCAAAACTATCGATTGCAGTATAAGTTACCGTTGTCAAACCAACACTAAAGGTCTCACCACTTGCATCATTAAGACCAGTTAATGGAGAATTTGAGTTCGTTGCACCAGACATCGAATAAATCAATGATTCAATTCCACAGTTATCAGAAAAAGAAGCAGGAGCACCGATAGAAAGAATTGGATCGCAATTTCCATCTTCAATTATGATTACGGTATCTGACCGACAATCAATAATAGGAGCTTCTATATCCCCGATATTTGCAGTTGTAGTTCCATCAAGCGTATCTGCACAAAGTCCTGTACTCGAAGCATAAACGCTAAATGTTGTGGTAGAAAAAACTTGATTTGTTGAAAAATTAATAAGCCCACCATTTCCAAGATTCGAACTCATTATAGAATCAGCACTATCATAAACCACATATAAAACATTGTTTTCAGAATTCTGGATAGAAAGTGAAAAACTAGTTCCCGGACAATGTGGTCCCGGATCTAAAAGATCTAATTCTACCGGTTGCGGAAGTGGTAAAAAGTTTACTCCAATAGCATCCGTTGAGGTACAATCATTGACATCCGTAACCGTTACACTATATAAATCTGAATTACTAACGGAGATCGTTTGAGCATTATTTCCAGTATTTGACCAGGTAAAATCAGCTCCAGAGTTACCAGCGTTTATAGTTAAAGCTTCTCCATCACATAAAACAGTATCCATCCCTAAGTCTACTATTGGCAAAGGATTTACCACTACAGTTATCGAATCCTGGGTAGCACAATTATTAGCATCAGTAACCGTCACCGCATATGTTGCAGAAGTATCAACCGTAATCATTTGAACAGAATCGTTTGTACTCCATGCATAATCGATACCATCTGCTCCGGCATCCAGAGAAAGTGTTTCTCCTTGACAGAGCGGATCGCTCGTTCCAAGGTTTACTTCCGGGGGAGTATATACATCTACTATAATTTCATCATCTCTTTGGCAACCTACTCCATCGGTTAAAGTAACAGCGTAGGAGGTCAATGCATCTGTTTGAATAACCCGGACAGAGTCGGTAGTATTTCCTAAATCCGACCATGAATAAATACAATCAATACAATTTGGATCGTAAGCACTTAGTGTAACATCTTGATTAGGACAAACAATGGTATCTGTCAATTCGACATTAATATCACATAAGGTTTTAACAATCCAAAAATCATTTAGCCCATTAGTAGGATCTGTTTTATCCTGATCTTGATCTGTTCGTGAATGTCCAGCCATGAGATATCCCCCATCACTGGTTTGAAAAATCTGTTCACAAGACTCTGAATCATTTCCTCCATATCGTTCATCCCAAAGTCTATTGCCGTCAGGATCTAAATACATGATCCAATAATCAAATTCTCCTTTCGTAGGATTATCTGCCAATGTTCCATCAATAGATCTCGTAAGTCCTCCTAACAAATAATGATCAACACTATTTTGACTTAAACTATATACGTTTTCTAAATCTGATCCTCCAAATGTATGTTGCCATTGAATAGCTCCAGCCGAATTTATTTTCAAAACCCACCAGTCTATAGATCCAAAACCAGGATCTGTTTTGTCACCACTTATGTTAACCGTAAATGAACTACCTGCTAACATATAGCCGCCATCTCTGGTTATAATGATTTTATTGAGATCATCAAAGTCATCGCCACCGTAGCGGAATTCTTGTAGTTTATTTCCTTGTTCATCAATATGTAAAACCCAATAATCCCGACTTCCTCTGGAGACAGAATCCACATCACCAGAAGCTGGCGAATCTGTTCCTCCAGCCAATATATATGAACCGTCCTCTTTCTGTACGATATCTGCCAACTGTTCAGTATCTGATCCACCAAAACTTTTCTCCCATTCCAAAGTACCATCAGCATCTATTTTTACGATCCACCAATCAAAATCACCTTGCGATGGAGCAGATTTTTCACCAATCGTATCTGTTGCAGTCCAACCAGAAGAAATAGACCAACCACCTAACATGTAGCCGCCATCCTGAGTTTGGATTAATACATTTAAAATATCTGTTGAATCACCTCCAAAGGTTTTGTCCCATTCATAAACCCCTGCAGTATCTATTTTTACAATCCAATAATCTGAATGCCCCCGACTAGAATCTGATTTTTCCCCGGATATATCTGAGTAAGATTGTCCACCTAAAATAAATCCACCATCTGAAGTTTGTTCAAGTCCCCAAAGTCTATCTTCTTTATTTCCTCCAAATCGAGCTTCCCATAAATCCTCTCCATTTATATCTGTTCGTAAAACCCAATAATCTCCGCTAGTATTTGGAATCCACCACGGAATGGTAGGATCATCTCTTGTAGGCTGACTAACATCTCCATTGGCATCAGAAGAAGTAATCCCTCCTAGTAAAAATCCAAGATCAGTCGTTTCTATTGCTGCATTACAATCTTCCCATCCATCACCTCCATAACCAAAATCCCAATCTTTTACCGGTTGCGCCACCCCAAAGGAGTAGATACCCAAAAAGCATAGAATGGGGAGCATTCTTATCAAAGAGTAATAAATTCGACAGGTATGGAGGGTGTTATACACAGTTTTTAAATTCTTCTTTAATTAGGTTTGATTGGTTTTCAAATAAAATAAATTCTAAATATTACATTGACTCATTTATAAGTCAAGTATTCGTTTAGGCTATCAAGTAAAAATGAGCAGAATAAAATTAAAGGCACATTAGGTGAATGCTTGGTAAAATCAGTTTAGAGGATATTCAGATAACTCGGTTATTGGGTAAGAGTTTGGCAGGGGTAAAACTTAATTGTATTTGTTTTTCTATTGATTTATAAATTCAATTCGTAATTAAGCGTAAAAGTAAATCTTTTTTAATAAAAATCCGAATATTTAAAGTCGCAATTAATACATAAGACCTTTTTTTAACGTATTCTTAATATGCTGATTATCAAAGAATTAAAACATATATAGAATTTATAATATTAATTAAA
>CAYXQH010000178.1:0-9807 GCA_964467425.1 uncultured Saprospiraceae bacterium | reverse complement strand
GAGAACGAATTTTCTTTTTACCTTTCATTCCTCATTCCTCATTCCTCATTCCTCACTTCTGCTATATCAAGTACTTGTTGACAAAGAAAAAGAGCACAAGGTAGATCCAGAGCGCATCCAGAAAATGCCAGTATAAAGTGAGTAGTCGTAGTTTCATTCGCTTTTCAGGATCAGAAAAATAGACGAGGACACTCACCGGTTCTTTCATCTGCTTTTTGGCTGTTCTTAAAAATAAAATCAAAAAAGGTAAGCCAAATATAACGTGCGCAAAGTGCAAAATAGAAATTGCATACAGATAGGAAGCGGAGAGATTAGAATTGATAAATACTTCGCTCGAAAACAAAGCCCGCCATCCAAAATACTGACTTACCATAAATAGCAAGCTCAGAATAATCGTATAGATCAAAGCTTGCTGATATTTCTCGGTATCATCACTCAGATAGCATTTCTTCGCCCAATTCATCGTGGCACTACTCGCCAGTAAAATGACGGTATTCAAAAGAAAAATAGGAGGGAGGTCAATCGCCGGCATCTTTTCTCCATTCTGGACTCTGGCATAAACAAAGGAAGCTGTTAAGGCTAAAAATAACATCGAGAGACCCAAAATGGTCAAAACCATTAAAATGTTATATGGGTGAAAGATCATGGAGCGATCTTGTTCGCTTATTGGTGTATTAGACATCGTTGTTGGTGTTGGTATAAAACTAACAAAAATGTGGCGGATAGGTTTTTAATGAAAATGAAAATTTTAATAAAAATGAAAATATATTGATTCAAACCCCCTTTATCCCCCTTTATAATGGAAAAGAATCAGCTTCTCTCCGGTTTTAAAAGTAATTGATGCACACCATAAAAAAAGTCATTTCAAGCGATGCCTGAAATGACTTTTTATAAGTTTAAATAAAAATCAAAATATGTTCATTTTGATTTTCATTCCTATTTTAATTCTACTGAACCATCAACTTCTTGGTAACAATCCCTTCCTCCATGTAAATCTTCATGACATACATACCAGGCGTTTGGTTTGTCAAATTAACCGTGCTTTGAGAAACGTTGATGTCTCTTTCCACATTTAAAAGTTGACCATTGATACTGTATACTTCGATATCTTTGATTGGCTTATGCTCAACGCTAGTCACATTCACATAACCTGTCGCTGGATTCGGTGCAACCTCGACTAAATTAGAACTTAGAAGGACTTCATCCGTTGAAACACTTAAGCAACCTAGCTCCAAAGTAATACAAGCTCTTGGAATAACGTATTCCATGATCGTTGCAATATTCGCTTTTGCTTTAGCAGCAGACATGCCTTCGTTTAAAATGAATCCTGCTTGGTGAAAGCTTGTATTCCCAGTAGGATCAAGATTTAGTTGTGGACATTGGCTCCAAGGCAATCCCATACATTCACTTGTCGTTGGAGTTGGATCGGTTGGTTCCCACCAGTTGATCACGACACCTTCATCAAAGCCAGAATTGTTATTAGGTTTTTTCCAGGAAAAGCCACCTTCATAATAAGGGTGCCCGATTTCCATACTATCCACAGGATTAATCCAGTCACCAGAATTGGCCATTGCTAATTGGGTAACGGCATCATCGAAGCCAAAATCTTTCCAGGCTTGATTCATACCTGATGATTCCTGATATTCACTTACAGCTTTAAGACCTTGTACTCGAACGATTGGATCACCAGTTGTTGGAACTCGTAGGATCGCATCATCATAGGGCGCAAATTGATCTGCCCATGATTGTACATAAATAATTGGAATGGTTTGAGCATTTGTACCTGCAGGGAAGCCCTCTAACCAGGAAAGGTCTCCTAAAGCACCACCAACACTGATGGTTAATTGGTGTTCGCTTGTATAATCGACATGATTCGGAAAATTAGTCGTATCACCAGGAGGAAGACCGTAATTGCCATTAGCTATGGTAATGGTGTCACCTGTACCTTCCAGGTCTCCATGATTTGCTGGCCAAACCATAGGGGTCTCTGGTGTGCCATCCATATCGACATCTAATAGAAATTTACCTGCGGGATATTGAGTAGTAACAATTTCTGAGAAGTTATTAAGGCCATTCATCCCTAATACAAGATAAGAACCTGTTCCATTTCCCCAAGTAGCAATTTTATTTGGATCAATACCCCATGGATTGCCATCTTCTGCAAACGTTTTTTTCATATATCGGACCGCTGTTCTTCCATCTTGTCCACCTCGGTAAGCTGCCTGGATTAATCCTAATGCTCTTGTTGGCTGATCACCTGCTAGTGGATTCCAGCCATCTCGATATTCAACCGAGGCAGCAACAAATCCTCTTTGAGCTAATTGATAACAAATTTCAACAGCTGAAGAATCATTTTTAGTACCAGCGATTTGACCATTGGTGACCGGAGGTAAAAAGTTACCCGTATGGAAAAGTAAAACCAAAGGTCTTTCTGGATTATCTACCTGGTCAGCAGCCGGTGGTCTGTATATATCCATAACTAGTGGCTGTTTGAACGTGTGACCTGTTGAAGGAATGGTAATTATGGTATAATTAAAACCATATAATGCAGTCTCGACTTGTATTTCACTCCTGTCGAAAATCTCAGTGTCATATCGCTGAGCTTGACAAATAGAGGCTGTCAATGTAAAAAGTATTAGATAAGTAAATATCCGCTTCATAAATAAGAGTTTTGTGATGAATTAATTTATTCTAAATGTGTATATTAAAAACCAAGTATAAATTTTGAGTCTACTTGGTTTTATTTGAATTATTTCTTTTTTCTACCTGGATCATAGGTCAGCGAAATATAAGCCAATCGTCCAATTTCCGGACCTCCATACGTTTGAAAACGTTCATTATTTAAAAGATTAGAGGCACCAATTTTTAAAGTGGTATTTATATTCGGAATGAGGAAGTTAACCTGTGCATCTACCATATCATAAGTTGGTATAGCGCCCGTAAACTGTGGAGATCCTTCAAAAATAAAACCTTCGATCCATTTATAATTGATGTTAAAACCAACATTGCTCAACATCCCTTTTCCAAAGTTTAATTTTCTTCCATTAAAACCTAGGTTAAACTTATGTTCTGGCGTATTAAAAGCAGGAATGATCGGATCATCCGCAAAGGTCTTATTCAATTTGTTCCAGGAGTAATTACCCGTTAAGGCATAGTTTTCTGCTACGTAATAATTTAAACCTAAGGCAAGACCTTGTGTGGTTACCCTGTTATTGGAATTTGCAGCATATCGAAAAGCTTGCAGGCTATTGATAGCAACACCACCACCATTTACAGAATAATCTAAATCAACGCCAATCTGGAATCCAAGGAAATTATCATAAATACTATAATAATAGCCAGCATCCACAAATAGTTTTTGAAACAAAGTTGTTCTATAACCTAGCTCAAAGGTTTGGACTTCTTCTGGACGAACGGGAGCGATATTGAAACTATCCAATTGTGATGGCTGCTGGGTAGAGAAGAAATCCAACAACGATTCAACAGTGACCAGATTTTGAGCACCGTTTAAGTTTCCTGATAGAACGGCACGACCAACATCAAGGAATAAATATTGATCACTTAAAGTTGGATTTCGAATCGCTGAAGAAAAGGATGCTCTGAAAAAGTTATTGTCACTCGGCTTATAGATTAAAGAAGCCGCTGGAGAAAACAACCAATCAAAGTTTTCATTTTTATCCGCTCTGATCGCAAAAGTTGCTTTCATTTTATTATCAAAAAAGGATTTTTCGATTCCACCATACACTCCAAATTCGAAATTAGTAATTTCATCATTAGCCGTACTATCCGAAAAGACCGTTCCCTTCGATTCAGGGGTATATAATCGGGCATTAGAACCAATCGTAATCTTATCAGTCCAAAGCGGCGTGATGATGTATTCTCCATGTGCATGATACAATGCAGAATTATCAAAAAACCGAGTCCCTCCATCACTTCGGAGTGTTCCTGTGATATCGTCAAATTGCTCCTGGAACCGATCTGTACCGGGTTCAAAAAATGGAACAGCAGTTGATCCGGATTGATTCGCACCAGAATTAGCAAAGGCAGCTGATTCATTATGCCATTGCGTCAGGAGTCCATTATTATCAATTTGCCATTGTCGGGCACCGTCAGCATCAAAAGAGGTAGCAATTGTACCATCTGGATTAAATATAATATTTCCATTTTCATCAAATAAAATTTCCAATTCAGGGTAACCACCTTCTTGAATTTGTGGTACAATCTGCTGTTGCCAATAATCTGCATAATCAATTGACCATTCTCTATTTTCTTTGGATCGCTCTTGTAATTGTAAAGCGGTAAAATAGGGGTCATATGAATCACCTGCACCAGTACGAGTGGTGTAAGCTCTAAGGAAATATTTATTTCTTTTTCGTAGTTCTATTTTATTTTGTAAAAAGGTAATGCCTTTTAAACTAAAACGATTATCACCTTGATATACAGTGGTTCCGGAACCAAAGCTGGAGCCTATAATAAGCTCAGGTGATAGAACATCCTGTTCAGGTTTTAATCGAAAATGAACCGTTGCATTGGCTTTATAATTTCTTGTATCATAATCTACCAAATCAATCTCATCGTAACCGGTACGATGCCATTGACCTAAAATACCAGCCGGATCACTTAAAGGTAATTGTGAAAAGTCATTAGCGTTTTGATATTCATCACCATAGCTGTTTACACGATCCACACCACCGGGATTTCCTAATGCGGTCTCTGTCCCATCTACCGGGTTAAAATTATCTGCCACCCAGTCATCCGCCTGCAAGTATTCAAAGTTTAATTTATAGGCGATGAAGTTTTTATCATTTTTATTTTGGAAAACATCTGCCCATCGAATTGCCGATTTGAGCATGTTTCGCTCACCGACTTGTACAAAAGCAGAAAGACCTTCCGAGTAAAAAGGGTCTTTGGTTTCCATACTAATAACTCCATTAAAGGCATTCGGTCCATAGAATGCGGAACTTGCTCCAACTATTAATTCGACTTTATTGATATCTAATTCAGAGGTTCCTAGAAAGTTTCCTAAAGAGAAATTCAGTCCAGGTGCCTGATTATCAACCCCATCAATGATCTGAAGGGATCGAACAGGGCTGGTACTATTAAAACCTCGGGTATTTACGACTTTAAAACCTAAACTAGCAGCTGTTAAGTCAACGCCTTTCAAAGATCCTAATCCATCATAAAAAGAGGAAGCAGGTGTTTCTTTGATACCAATATTATCGAGTGTTTCGACAGATCGTGGAGATTCTTTTTGTTTATCGGAAATTCGACTGGCTTTTACTTCGACCGCAGCGATCGTGATCACATCTTCTTCCATGTTGATCGTCAGTCGCTTATTTTCGGTGACTTCGAATTCTAATTCTTTATAACCAATGTAGTTACAAACTAAGATAAGCGGAAGGGGTTGATCGGTTTCTAAGGTAAACGAACCATCCCAATCTGTCGCAGTACCATTAGAGGTTCCTTTGACTAGGAGGGTTGCTCCAATAACCGGATCATTGAGGGCTGCATCCATCACCACTCCTTTCAGGGTGATGTTTTGCGCGGAAACTATACCACCGTATAGCATAAACAATACTAAAAGTAATTTTTGTAAGATGTTCTTCATTTTCAAACAAGGGTTTTATTTGAATAATAGGGCTAACAATGAAAAAATTAGTAGTTTTTGAAAATGAAGTCCTGTTTTATACTATTAATTTTTTCTGAAATTGATATAAATTTGCAATGCAAGCTTACACTTAGTGACTAACCTACGAATTTTTAATCAGAAGCTAGTCTGAAAGTATATTCAAAGTATGTTCACCAAACATAATTTGTTGATTACAAGGATTGCAGTATAATAGTGTAAGAAAAAATAGTGTATATACTAAATTTGGTATTCAAGCGGGATTAAAATAGTAAATTTTGTTTTGTAAACCTCTCAATATTATACAAAAGTAATAATATCCTCCAATTTATTTAATTTTAGTTTTATTCGGGCATAAAATTAAATAAAACTTATCATTTTTTACTTTAAGTAATCGTATGAGCATTTAGATCATTTTGTAAACTAAGCAATCGTTTTCTAAGTGAAATATGCTTTTTTTCGAGTTTGAGAATCTGCCCTTCTTCTTTTAATAATAATTCGTCAAAATTGTCAAAATTACCATCAATTTTCTCTTTTATATTGGCAATATAGGCATTCAATTTTCCACTAACTTCTGCTTCCATCTGATTTCTTCCTTTGCCAATTTCTTCCTGAAAGCCATTTACGACTTTTCTGCGTTTCAGCCCGACAGAAACACCAGCGAATAATACGCCAATAGTTGTTAAAACGCCTCCAGTGATGTCAAAAACGGCACCATTGGTTAGAGCCATAATTATAACTCCTATGGCTGCGACTCCGCTGCCGGTGGCGAGGTTGGGAGCGAGGCTACTTTTGTCGCCTAGTATACTATCATCTGCAAAACTCTCAGATTTCTTCATAAACCGGGAAAATGCGGATTGCAATTCACTTAAGACATTGGCTCGCTTTTCCGCAATATCGCTGAATAATTCATGGTCATTCTTCAAAATCGTCTCACTATTCTTGATTTTCAGGTCGATGATTTTCGCCATTTGCTGAATAGATTCTGCAATATCAATCACCCCATCGTTCAATTTGTTTTTTAGTTCGAGGTTTAAATCTTTTTCGAGATTTGCAGCCAGATTTCCGAGCCATTGTTTAGCAGAGGATTCTTTTGAAAAAATGGAAGCAATAGATCGTTTGACTAAAGAAAAGAAACCGAGACCTTTGGCGAGTTCCTGATCGTATTTTAAGGTGATTTTATCATAGGCAGCCAGCAGGTTTTCGACTAAAATTTCGACCTGCTTCTTTGATTTAACTTCTTGGTTATTAAGCGTTTCCCGAATGTCGTTTCTAAATTCAACATCTGCTTTATATTGATCTTTTCGATCTTTTAGTCCTTTGGCGATTCGTTCATTTATGTTTTGAGAAATCTCGATATTATTCTGGAGCTTCAGATAAGGCGCTTTTCCTCCGGTGATGTTATCCTGAATGAAATTTCTGATGGGTAAAAAGCCGCTTTCTGCTTTTAAACCTTCTATTTCTTGTTTTGCTGATACTGCAAAAATTAAAGGATTTTCAATACCGTTTTGCACCGCATATTTTTGAACACCACCAATGTTTTCTGTAAGATCAGCGTCATTCATTAAATCTTTTTGCTGCAATACAAAGATGATCTTCTTCCTCCAGTCTTCTTTGATATATTTGAAAAAATCCCAGGCAGATTGCCGGTAAGGGTTTTTTGATTCGAAAACAAAAACGATCAAATCAGATGCTGGTATAAAACGCTCCGTAATCTCCTGATGATGTTCGATAATCGTATTGGTACCCGGAGTGTCAACAATGGCGATTTCTTTTAAAATGTCTACGGGTTGGTGGATTCTTTTTAAAAAGGGATTGATACTGACTTCTGATTCGGTTTCCCCATAAACGATTTGCTGAATCGTATCGGTCATAGGAGAGGGGGCTACTTTACAAATGTCTTTTCCAGTATCTAACAGGGCATTAATAAAACTACTCTTTCCCGCTTTTACTTCACCAACAATGACAAACATAAAGGGCTCCTTAATGCGGTTTCGCAAATCACTGATCGTATTGGACAATTCTTCATGACCAATTCCGGTCGTCAGATCATGCAGTTCTTTTACTACCTGGTCAATCTGGCTTCTATACGTTTGTAAGTCTTCGTTTAATATTCCCTTCATTTTTAGGATTTGATAGTTTTGACGTTTTCTTTTTTAAAAAGTAATGAATATCAGAGGTCATGGGTCATAAGTCATAAGTCATGAGTCATGAGTCATGAGTCATAGGTCATAGGTCATAGGTCATGGGGCCTATTCTAAATAAAAAAGCGCTTCTGGTCCTGTACAAAACAACAGGTCTAAGATACTTAAATTGGCTAAAAATCCATTTTTCGCTTCAAAAACCTGCCCATATGGCTTCGTTTGCATAGTATTTTGAGCTATTTGATTCGGACGGAGTTTATTTCGGTAGTCAAATGAAGATGCAGGTGGTGTTTTAGCATAGGAATCGGTAAACTTTAATTTGGTGGAAATTTGCATTAATTCTATAAATAATTGAGTCAATTCAAGATTAAGATCAAATAGAAAGGTCCATTTTTTAAAAAAGATTGCTTGAATTTCCGCTTCATAATACTCGAAAAACGGCGATTTCCCATAAGCTGTTTGTATAGAATCCCAATGGATCTTTTGCCAATTTTCTGTTTGGTAGATTTTGACCTCTTTTATCGGCATTTTAGAATTTTTTCCTTTTTCTAAAGGCACGGATAATAGCTGTACTCCATTTGGTCCTGCAATCTGACATCGGTTTCTAAATCCTCCTTTTTGATAATGTTCGTGGGCTTCCACATAAAACATCGGAAACTTCGCTATTTGTTTGAAATAGGGAACGGGAGGGAAGTATTGAGACTCAATAAGTATTTCAGAATGTTTTGACAATCTTTTTTGCGCAAATATAGGGAAACAGACGGTAACTGGTGTCAGGTAGTCGGGTAGTCAGGTAAACAGGGCTTTTTGCTTGTTTAACAAATTATAAATTGTTGCTATGGCTCAGTTCTTGATTTAGGCAAACCAATATAAACATTGATTTGTTTATTCCCTCCAACTGGTACTTTTCGAGTACATCATAATTCTTTTAATTTCATTTAAATTTTTTGGTAATGAAGACCTTGCGTTGAATTATCAAAATAGAACACTTTGAATTTTTTTAAACATGCTAAATTCTACCTTTTTATTTAGAACACTTTTTATGTGCTTCGCATTTATGTCTTTTCAGACGACCGTTTCAGCAGATGATTATGCGGTAAAATTTGTAAGAATAGAAGTCGACCAAATTGGTGATGAAGTTTTAGTTCGCTGGTTAACCGACTCTGAGATTAATAATAGTTTTTTTACAATTCAACGATCCAATGATGGAGGTTTAATCTGGCAGGATATCGGAATTGTAAATAGTTCAGGAACCACACCAGGTTCTGATTCTTACGAATTCACAGATACAGATCCTTTACCTGGCAGTATTGTATATCGATTACGTCAAACTGATTTTGATGGAACCTATACCTACAGTTTTAAAGTAGGGATAATCGTAACGAATTTTATTTCTGAAAATGACGATACGGAAATTCAAGTTTATCCAAATCCATCGGATGATTTTGTAACGATTGAAAGTGATGGGGGGAATTTAGTTTCTGAAACGACGACTGTACAGATGATGGATATTACAGGGAAAGTTGTTGCTATTGAATTAGATTTTAATGATACTCAAATTCAATTGCGACCTATTCAAAAATTGCCTGGGATTTATTTCGTCATGATCGCTAATAATGATCAGACGATAGTAAAGAAAGTACAGTTCAAATAAGATTTTGTCTTTATTTTAGTGTTTAATAAAGGGATTCCTGACTTCTAGAGTCGGGAATTCTTATTTTTGGGCATGCCAAGTTCGTATCTGATCAACAGGATGCTCTTTAAGCCTCAAATAGAGGCTTCTCCATCAGTCAATCTGGGAATTGTTGTGGTTATCCCATGTTATAATGAACCTGATTTATTGCTGAGTTTAGAATCATTGCTTCAGGCAAAACAGGGAGCAAAAGCAATTGAAATTATTGTTCTTATCAATGATTCGGAGACAAGCGATGTTTCTATCAAAAAGCAGAATGCCACATCTTATGCAGCTGCCAAGGAATGGAGCAAAAAACATAGCTCCATCCAAAAACAATTTCACATCATTTATCAAAAAGATTT